>NZ_ANNO01000160.1:0-5584 GCF_000409565.1 Pseudochrobactrum sp. AO18b | reverse complement strand
CCCCGCCCCCCCCCCCCCCCCCCCGCGCGGCCTTTTTCTTTTCCCAAATCGATTAAATTCATTTCCGTATTCAGCGTTCGGGTTATATCCTCGGCGCGAAATCACTATTCGTTATTTTGTTGCGATCAAAACATTATAAATGTTTGTTTTGTAACAATATGGTGTAATAGTGCGCTACCTGCTCCTGCAAAGCATGATATTTGTAGAGGGCAGGAGTTCTATGAGCTTTGTCTGTTTGTTTGCCCCGTTTATCCCTTGGCTAAAAAGGACCTGAAAGTGAAGCAGCGCGATAATTCTGTATTTCTGAATTCCTATTCCGGTTTCCTGTTTGATATGGACGGAACATTGGTCAATTCCATTCCTGTTGTAGAGCGGATCTGGCTGGAATGGGCTGCGGAACACGGGGTAGACGGATCGGAACTGCTCAAAAAAGTACATGGCATCCGCGTTGTTGACGTTATCAAAATGCTGAATATGCCTCATCTTGATCCGGCAGCGATTGCAGCCGCTTTTCTGGCTGAAGAAATGCAGGACTTTGCCGGTATTCGCGCTATTGCCGGTGCAAAAGATTTTATCGCCAGTCTGCCTGCTGACCGCTGGACGATTGTCACCTCTGCGCCGCGTGAACTGGCGGAAGCTCGTCTGGCTGCGGCTGGTCTGCCGATGCCGGAAACCATCGTCGTGGCGGAAGATGTGAGTGCTGGCAAACCTGATCCGTCCGGTTATCGTCTTGGTGCGCAGCGTCTTGGCTTTGATGCAGTTGATTGTCTGGTTTTTGAAGATGCACCGGCCGGTATTGCTGCGGGTAAAGCGGCTGATTCTGATGTTGTGGTGATCAGCGAAACCCATAGTCATGTGGTGACAGGCGGCAATGTTGAGTTCCGCGACTTTATCAATTTAGGCATCATGCAGGACGGCGACGGACGTTTGCGCCTGAGTGTCGGTTAAATGCTGCCAGTTTTCAGGTCTTGCGATAGGCCTGAATAATCTCTGCCAGAATGGCCACAGCAATCTCTGCCGGTTCCTGTGCGCTGATCGCTAATCCGATCGGCGCATGAATACGCTCTAAATTTGTCGCTTCAATGCCTGCTGCTGTTAAACGCTCCAGCCGTTTGGCATGGGTTTTTCGACTGCCGAGAGCGCCTATATAGAAGCAATCGCTTTTCAGGGCGGCAGTGAGTGCCGGATCATCGAGATGCGGAATATGGCTGAGCGCAACAAGTGCCGTAAAGCTATCCGGCTGATGGGTTTTGAAAAATTCTTCCGGCCATGTTTCATGTAACTGTACAGACGGGAAGCGTTCCGCTGTGGCAAAACCACTGCGCGGATCAATGATACTCAGTCCATAGCCGGTAATCTGCGCCATTTGTGCCAGCGCTTGCGCTATATGTACGGCACCGGTCACCACAATATGCGGTTGCGGGCGGTATGTCTGAATAAAGCCGGTTTCATCGAGTTGTGTGATCTTGGCATTATCCGGTGCAGGGATCAGCGTGATCTGTCCGGTTGCAAGCTCTGTGCGGCTGGTAATACGCCGCCGGTCGTGTTGCGCCTGCACGATCTGTTTCACCACGTCATGCATGGCTGCATCATAGGGCGCAATCAGCAGACGGATCGTGCCGCCGCAGGATAATCCCGCAGACCATGCCGTTTCATCGCTGATACCAAAAGACAGATCACGGGCTTGTCCGGTTACCAGTACGTCTAAGGCTTGTGCAATCACTTCCGCCTCAATGCAGCCGCCGGAGACCGAGCCTTCAAAATTACCCTGATCATCGCAGATCAGATGACTGCCCGCAGGACGCGGTGCAGAACCCCAGACAGAAAGCACGGTAACCAGAGCCAGTTTACGCCCCTGTTCAAACCAGTTTTGCGCAATATGCAGCGGATTGGCGGTAGGTTTTTCCATGGAGAGTATCCTCCTGTCAGGGCAGAAACTTTATTTATCACGCAGGATTTCACGGCGCAGCACAATACTGGTGGTCAGGTCTTCCACATTCTCGATTTCAGCAATTTTATTACGAATTTCGTTCAATGCGTTGATGGATGCTACTTCCACTTCCACCACCAGATCAAGCTGGCCGCTGACCGACGAGACTTTGCGCACGGCCGGTAATCCGGCGAGAATATCGAGAATGGAAATGCTCGGTGTGCGTTTCAGCGTAATCATCAGAAAAGCCTGTAAGGCCGCATCATCGAGCAGGCCGATATCAGCGCGGTAGCCACGGATGACCCCGTTCTTTTCAAGCCGTGCAACGCGCTCGCTGGTGGCACTTCGGGATAGTCCGACACGGCCTGCAAGCGTCTTCATCGGAATGCGGGCTTCCTGAGACAGAATGGTCAGAATTTTCTGATCCGTTGCGTCAATATCCTGCATCATTTCCCCTCTGAAACTGCATGGTTTTTACGATGAAAAACCTCACCGGCAAAGTGACGGTTACTTGAAACAAAGTGCCGGTGCAACCGGCACTTTGTCTGATGCGCATCTTTTTATGCTGTGCAAATCTGTCCGCATAAGATGCAATGCCTGTCTCAGGGACAGGCTCATAAAACGGAACAACCATGCTTGATACCGCGCCGCAATATTCACTCACCGATGCCGTTTCTCTGCTCAAGACCCATTATGGCCTGAGCGGTGATCTGTCGCCGCTCAACAGCGAGCGCGACCAGAATTATAAGGTCGTGACAGCAGACGGTAAAATCTTCATTCTGAAGATTATCAATGCATCCGAGCCGGTGGTGGAAAGCCGTTTCCAGACTGCTTTGCTCAATCATATCCGTGACCATGCCGGTCATTTGCCGGTGCCGCATATCGTGCCGACGCTCAAAGGCGACAGTCTTGCGGACACGCTTTCCGCCAATGGCGATGTGCATAATATCCGCTTAGTCGGTTGGGTTGATGGTCTGCCACTGGCAGAATCCGCCCGCTCATTGCAGGCGCTGGAGGGCTTAGGTGAATTGCTCGGCCAGTTCGATGCGGCCTTACAGGGCTTCATGCATGCCGGTGCGCTGCGCGATCTGGACTGGGATATGACAAATGCAGGCCGCTCGAAAGACCGGCTGCATTTTGTGAAAAATGCCGATGACCGCGCTTTGCTGGAACGCTTCATTGCCCGTTTTGAAACACTTGTCGCACCAAAGCTCGGCACACTTCGCTCCGGCGTAATTCATAATGATGCCAATGACTGGAATGTGCTGGTTGGCAATGACAATCATGATGTGATTGCCGGTCTGATTGATTTCGGTGATGCACTTTATACGCCGGTGATTGCAGAAGTTGCGATTGCAGCTGCTTATGCCGGTCTGGATCATGGTGCACCGATCAGTGCTGCAGCTGCTATCGCTAAAGGCTTCCACAAATATTACCCGCTGCGTGAAGAAGAGCTGAACCTGCTCTATGATCTGATCGCGATGCGTCTGGTAACTTCGGTTACGATTTCCGCCTCTCGTCATGCGGAAGCTGAAGACAATCCGTATCTGGCTATCAGTGAGAAACCGGCATGGGATTTCCTGCGTAAGCTCGACCGGATGGAACCGCTGTTTGCAACGGCAATTCTGCGCAAGGCCTGCGGCTTTGATGCGGTTTCCGGCGCTTCGGCAACGGTCAGCTGGCTGAAAAACAACCGTTCAAAACTGCTGCCATTGCTGGATAAGCCGGTGGCGGCCTATCCGGCAGAACTGGTACCTTACGGCGACCCAACCCATCCGATGACCATCAAATCGGCAGAAGAACAGCCGGTCATTGCACAGGCAATGTGGGAAGAGCATTGTGCTGTCACCGGCACGGAAGTCGGTATCGGCCCGTGGGGTGAGGAGCGCACCGTCTATGCCGGTACGATGTTTGAATCCAAACTGGTCAAGGGCAAGCGCCGCACCTATCATCTGGGGCTTGATCTGTTCATGGCTTCCGGCACGCCACTTTATACACCGCTTGATGCGATTGTCCGCAGCGTGGATATCGAGCCGGATCCGCTCGGCTATGGTTGCCTGATTACTCTGGAGCACCGTCCTGAAGGCTGTGCCCCATTCATTTCGCTCTGGGGGCATCTGGCGCATGAGGCAGGCAATCGTCTCAAAGCAGGTGATGTCTTGAGCGCCGGTGATCTTGTCGCTTACATGGGCGATGAAACAGAAAACGGTCATTGGGCACCGCATCTGCATTTGCAGATTTGTACCGATACCCGCCTGACAGCAATGGATATTATCGGCGTGGGCGAAGAAGCCTATCTCGATGTTTGGGCAGAGCTGTTCCCTGATGCCCGCAATTTTGCCGGTATGGCCGAGGAATTCTATCAGCAGTCAGGCCGCAGCAAGGAAGAAATCGTGGCCATGCGCCGCGAGATGCTGCTGCCGAACCTGTCGATCTCCTATGAAGATCCGATTAAATTTGTGCGCGGCGACGGCGTCTGGCTGATTGACCATAAAGGTCGCGCCTATCTCGATTGCTTCAACAATGTCTGCCATATCGGTCATGCCCATCCGGCAGTGGTGGAAGCTATGGCGAAACAGGCCGGAACGCTCAATACCAATACCCGTTATCTGCATGATAATATTGTTGCCTATGCAGAGCGCCTGACCGCCACTTTGCCGGATAATCTCACCGTTGCCGGTTTCACCAATAGCGGTTCCGAGGCCAATAGTCTGGCACTGCGCATGATGCGTGTGCATACGGGACGTGAAAATGCGGTTGTGCTCGACTGGTCTTATCACGGCACAACGCAGGAGCTGATTGATATCAGTCCGTATAAGTTCAACCGCAAGGGCGGCAAAGGTGCCAAGCCGCATGTTTATGTGGCGAAAGTGCCGGACAGCTATCGCGCACCAAAAGACTGGGCACCGGAAGATCACGCCAAGCTCTATGCGGAAAGCGTGGCCGAGCAGATTGCGCTCATGCAGGCAAAAGGTGAAGGCCCGGGCTTCTTCATCGCGGAATCCATTCCGAGTGTGGCCGGTCAGGTCTTCATGCCGGATGGCTACCTTAAAGAAGTCTACAAGATGATCCGCGATGCCGGTGGTATCTGTATCGCCGATGAAGTGCAGGTCGGTTTTGGCCGTGTCGGCAGCCATTGGTGGGCATTTGAAACGCAGGACGTGACACCGGATATCGTGACTATGGGCAAGCCGATCGGTGACGGTCATCCGATGGCAGCGATGGTCACCACCCGTGAAATCGCTGACAGCTTCAATAATGGCATGGAATATTTCAACACATTCGGCGGTAATCCGGTGTCCTGTGCCGTTGGCCTTGCTGTGCTGGATGTAATTGAGAACCAGAACCTGCGCGGCAATGCGCTGACCATCGGCAATTATCTGATGGATTCTTTCCGTGAGATGCAGAACCGTTATGAAGTGATCGGCGATGTGCGCGGCCTTGGCTTGTTCCTTGGTATTGAACTGGTCAATGATCGTTACACCAAAGAACCGGCAACCAATATTGCGCGCGCCGTGTGTAATGTCGCCCGCCGCCGCGGTATTCTGATGGGGACGGAAGGTCCGTTTGATAATGTGCTGAAAATGCGTCCGCCAATGATTTTCAGCAAGGCCAATGCCGATCATCTGCTGAATGTGCTGGACGAAGCATTTG
>NZ_ANNO01000159.1:0-9058 GCF_000409565.1 Pseudochrobactrum sp. AO18b | reverse complement strand
GTGCGCTGATTTGGAGCGGATATAGGCAATCAGATTGCTGATATCTTCCGGTTTTTTCAGCCCGACAAAGATCATTTTATTACCGGGAATAAATTGTTTCGGCGCGGTGAGATAAGAAGTCAACGTGGCTTCATCCCAGACCATGCCTTCTTCACCGGCTTTGATCATGGCCGGAGAATATTTAAACCCTTCAACCGTTGCGGTTTTACGGTCAAGAATATTCACCAGATGCGGGCCGACGCGGTTTTTCTCTTCTTCAATTGTGTGGCAGGCCATGCATTTTGCAAAAACTTTTTTGCCTTTATCAGCGTCACCTTCCGCAAATGCCGGATAGGTTACAGCGAGGCCTGAAAGAAGAGAGAGACCGATAATCATTTTGGCAGACATGCGCATAATTACACCTTGATTAAATCATTGTATCTGCGCTGGATTTTAGCTGAATTTTGCCGCAGCAAGGCTGGTGTTAGCGTCGCTGCGACAAAGCTATACAGGGAGGCTCATGCCAAGCGTTTCATATTTATTTGAAACGGCCGCCGCGCTGCAAAACCTCGATCTTGTAACCGTCTGGATCGGTAATGAAGAAGAAACGGCCGACCAGCACACCATCCGGTTTGAATTCAATCAGCTTGCCCGGATTGAGACCGGCTTGTTCAAGACGGGCATGTTCCGCATCAAGGTCAGACACTGAAACAGCGAGATGGCCGTAGCCGTCACCCAGATTATAGGGTTCAGTGCGGTCTTTGTTGATCGTGAGTTCAAGTTCAAATTCGCTTTCCGCATTGCTCAGGTAAACAAGCGTGAAAGCCTGAAAATCAAGACGGTCTGCAATCTCCAAGCCAAAGGCGGTTTTGTAGAATGCAAGGGAGCGGGCTTCATCAAGCACGCGGATCATGGAGTGGATGTTTTTTGCCATAGGAGCACCGGTTATGAGAGTTTGGAACAGGCTTTCTTGCAGATTCTGCCCTGTTTGTCCCGTTTAACGGCCAGCTCAATGCCGCAGAATAAAGCTATATAAGATAATTCGCATGACTTCATGCCAATGCGTGACAAAGTAGACGGCTGCGCATGATTGGAAAGAGCGGCTGAAAACGCTATGACATTTGCGAAAGACGGGTTGCTTGCGGCGCGATGCAACCGGCAAATGCGGAGAGAATTGCGTGATACCATTCCTGCAGGCAGACGTTCTGGCAAAACCGGAGCCGTTGGATTTTTACGATGCGTTGCGGCTGAGCAGCTTTGGCGGTGATATTGAATTCAGCGCGGCCACGACCACCGTTTATGCAACCGACAACTCCGTTTATCAGGTGCGTCCGCAAGGTGTGATTTATCCGCGTGGATTTGAGGATTTGCAGCAGATTGCGCAGCTTCTCCAAAGGCAAGAATTCCGGCATCTGAAAATGGCGATGCGCGGTGGCGGCACCGGCACCAATGGCCAATCGCTGACCGACGGTGTTGTGGTCGATACCTCACGCTATATGAACCGTATTCTCTCGATTGATCCGGAAAAGCGCATTGCCCGTGTGCAGAGCGGTGTGGTCAAAGATCAGCTCAACAAAGCGCTGAAACCCTATGGCCTGTTTTTTGCGCCGGAGCTTTCTACGTCTAACCGCGCCACAATCGGCGGTATGATCAATACCGATGCCTGCGGGCAGGGCTCGTGCCTTTATGGCAAAACCTCCAATCATGTTCTGGGCTTACGTGCCGTTTTGATGGATGGCAGTGAGCTGAACACCAGACCGGTTTCAAAAGGCGAGCTACAAGACTTACAAAAGCCGGATACCCGCAGTGGTGCAATCTACCGACTGATTGATGAGATCGAGCGCGACAATCGCGATCTGATCGATCAGACCTTCCCAAAGCTCAACCGCTTTCTGACCGGTTATGATCTGGCACATTTACGCGAGAGCGACGGCGGGCTTAATCTCAATTCTCTGCTTTGCGGAGCTGAAGGAACATTGGCGCTGATCGCTGAGGCCGATCTCAATCTGCTGCCGATCCCGCGTTTCGCTGCACTGATCAATATCCGCTATGATGATTTCAATACTGCACTGCGCGATGCTCGTTTCCTCACCGGATTGCAGGTAGCATCGGTTGAGACCGTGGACGCTAAGGTGCTATCGCTGGCGCGTGGCGATATTATCTGGAGCCGCATTGCCGATTATTTCCCTTCAGAAGAGGGCAAGCGCACAGACGGGATCAACATTGCCGAAGTGCTGGCCGACAGCGCTGACGAACTGGTAGAGAAAATCCGTTTTGTCAGCCAGTCTCTAGCGGATTCTCCGCAAAGCGGCCGTCACGGTTTTACCACCACAGAAAAGCCGGATGATATTGAAGCGATTTGGACAATGCGCAAACGCGCAGTTGGTTTGCTCGGCAATGTCGAAGGTGCACGCCGTCCGGTAGCATTTGTGGAAGACACGGCTGTGCCGCCGGAAAATCTGGCCGATTATATCCTTGAATTTCGTGCGCTTCTCGATAGTGAGGGGCTGGATTACGGCATGTTCGGCCATGTCGATGCCGGTGTGCTGCATGTGCGTCCCGCGCTTGATCTGTCTGACCCCGCACAGGAAGTCATGATCCGCCGTATCTCTGATGCGGTGGTGGCTCTGACGCTGAAATATGGCGGCGTTTTGTGGGGCGAGCACGGTAAGGGTGTGCGCTCGGAATATGTACCGGAATTTTTTGGCCCGCTTTATCCGCAATTGCAGCGTATCAAGGCGGCTTTCGATCCTTATAATCAGCTCAATGCCGGTAAGATTGCCACGCCGGATGATCAGCCGCTGACAAAGATTGATGAACTGGCCTTTCGTGGTCAGAAAGACCGCATCATCCCTGCGGATGTACGCAATGCTTATGATAATGCACCTTATTGCAACGGCAACGGCGCCTGTTTTGATTTCAACACAGATTCCGCGATGTGCCCGTCTTTTAAAGGCAGCGGCGACCGGCGCTATTCTCCGAAAGGTCGTGCTTCGCTGATCCGCGAATGGTTACGTCTGCTGAGCGAAAAGGGTATTGATCCGCGCCGCTCGGCACAGGCGCTGCGGGATAAACCGCTGTGGAGCGGTTTACTTGGCCGCATCGGCAACAGTCTCGGTTCTAAAAATCGCGATGACTTTTCCCATCAGGTGCGCGATGCAATGGATACCTGCCTTGCCTGTAAGGCTTGCGCAGGGCAGTGTCCGGTCAAGGTCAATGTTCCGGCCTTCCGCTCCAAATTCCTTGAGCTTTATTACAGCCGTTATTTGCGCCCACTGAAAGATCCGCTGATTGCCTCAATCGAACATATGATGCCGCTGGTTGCCAAAACCGGCAGGCTTTATAATGGTGTGATGGGCAGTGGTCTTGGCCGCTGGGGTATGAAACAGGTTGGCCTCACAGCCCTGCCGTCACTGAGCGATGTGAGCCTGACTAAAGAACTGCGCGCCCGCAATATCCAGATGGCGGATGCAAATGTGCTGAACAACCTGAGTACAGAGCAGAAAGCCAAAGCGGTTATTCTGGTGCAGGACAGCTTCACGAGTTTCTTCGATACACAATTGCTGCTGGATGTGCTGGATCTGCTGAAGGCGCTTGGCTTCACACCTTATCTGGCCGAGCTTAAGCCAAATGGTAAAGCGCAGCATGTGCATGGCTATCTGAAGTCTTTCACCCGCACGGCACGCAATACCAGTCTGTATTTCAACAGCCTTGCCAAAAGCGGTGTGCCGCTGGTCGGGCTTGATCCGTCGATGACGCTGACCTATCGCAGTGAATATCGCTCGGCGCTGCCGAATGAAACCGTGCCGGATGTGAAGCTGCCGCAGGAATGGCTGGCGCAGCATCTGGGGCAGATTGCATCCGATATTAAGCCGTCGCTCGAGCGTGCCGCACAGAACTATATGCTGCTGCCGCATTGTACTGAGAAGACCAATGCCACGCCGACAATTGCGGCTTGGGCAGCGATCTTCAAACATTTCGGCATCAATATGGTGATTGGCGAAAGCGGTTGTTGCGGTATGGCCGGTACTTTCGGCCATGAATTGCGCAATCGCGCACTGTCAGAAAATATCTATGATTTGAGCTGGCGACAGAAAATGCAAACCCATGGGCGCGAACAAATTGTTATGGCCACAGGTTTTTCCTGTCGTTCACAGGTTGAGATCATGGAAAAGACGCAAATTCAGCATCCTTTGCAGGTTCTGAAGCAGTTAATCGCTTCCTGATCTTAAAGCTTGCAAACGGGTGCTATGAGCTCAAAACGTAGAAAATATCTGATAGCACTATTGCTGGTGGCCATAGCTTTGCCGGCATCAGCCTATGGCTATACGAAAGTGCTGGGGCGTGTCGGCTCCGGCACTGCACCGGCCATGGCCGCTGTTGAGCAGCAGGCGGATAAAATCATCGTGCGCAAAACCGCCCGTGAAATGCAATTACTGCGCGGTGATGAGGTCTTACGCACCTATCGCATTGCATTGGGAGGCGTACCGGAAGGTCATAAATTACAGGAAGGCGACCAGAAAACTCCTGTCGGCGATTATGTGATCGACTGGCGCAATCCGCGTTCCATGGCACATCTCAGTCTGCATATTTCCTATCCCAATGAGCAGGATGCAGCCAAAGCCAAAGAGGCGAATGTATCTCCGGGTGGCAATATTATGATCCATGGTCTGCCGAATGGCTGGGGTGCTCTCGGAGCGATCCATCATCTCTGGGACTGGACAGATGGCTGTGTGGCGGTGACAAACAGCGAAATGCAGGAGATCTGGTCGCTGGTGCCGAATGGTACGCCGATCTCTCTTTATGAATAACGGGCGCTGAAATCCGCTTTTGAAAAAGCAATCATGTTCAAAATATGCCTTTTTTCGGCTGAAAATCGGATTCCCCCCTTGAAGCAATCGTAACAATGATTAATTAGAATGCATCTGTAGTATGAAGGCTGCGGGAAATTCGGCTGGTGAGAGGCACTGGCATCCGCCTTGCAACTGTTTTATACAGCTGGGTCAATCATTACGGAGCTAACACGGTACCGGGCCCCTCTGGCGAGAGTTTACGGCGCTCTCGTGATGTCGGTACTGCCGCAAATATAGCCGGCGGACATGTGATCATGAAAAATTCTTTCATGTTTTCTGCGGAAGGTCATCAGGCCGATTCCGCTTTTAACTTTTGTTCTTATATTGATAATGCGTATCGTACAGACCGGTCTCCGGCCACTAAGGAGATCGTGAAATGAGCACGCCTGCATCTCAGAAAACTGTTCTCAGCTATTTTACCTGGGCATTTATTGTCACCGTCGTCGGTCTGGCGCTTGGTGCATGGCTCGGCTGGCAGTCCACCGGCACAATCGGTGGTATGGCCTCGATCTTTTTTATCTGTACGGTTCTGGCCGTGCTGGAAATCTCGCTGTCCTTTGATAATGCGGTGGTGAATGCCAATAAGCTGAAAGATATGACGCCGGAATGGCAGCATCGCTTTCTGACCTGGGGTATCATCATTGCCGTTTTCGGTATGCGTATTGTTTTCCCGTTGCTGGTTGTGGTGATTGCTGCCGGTATCGGTCCGATTGAAGCGATCGTTCTGGCTGCTGCGAAACCTGAAGAATATGCGCGTATCATGACTGATGCGCATCTGCCGATTGCCGCTTTCGGCGGTACCTTCCTGTTGATGGTGGGACTGACCTATTTCTTCAATTCCGACAAGGATGTGCATTGGTTCGGTCCGCTCGAGCGTCCGATGGCGCGTCTGGCTGAAATCAAAGGGGTTGAAGTTGCAATCGTTCTGATCCTGCTTCTGACCTTCTCGTCCATTCTTGGTGAAGTTGAAGGTACAACTTTCCTCTATTCCGGCATTTATGGTCTCCTGACCTTCCTTGCTGTGGAAGTGGTTGGCGGTATTCTTGATGCTTCGCAGAAAACGCTGAACGCTGCGGCACAGGGCGGTTTTGGTGCTTTCCTTTACCTCGAAGTGCTGGATGCCAGCTTCTCCTTCGACGGTGTGATCGGTGCTTTCGCGCTGTCGCAGAATCTGTTCGTAATCGCGATCGGTCTGGGTATCGGTGCGATGTATGTGCGTTCCATGACCATTATGCTGGTCGAAAAAGGCACATTGAGCGAATACCGCTATCTGGAACATGGTGCATTCTATGCGATCCTGATCCTGTCGGTGGTGATGTATTTCCAGACACTCGTGCATATTCCGGAAGTGATTACCGGTCTTGGCGGTGCGGTGTTGATCGGTATCGCGTTCTGGGCATCGGTTCGTCATAACCGCCGCGAAGAACATGCAGAAGCAAAAGCTGAAGCTGTAGCAGCCGAATAAGCTGCTTCATCACCTTCACACAATTATGAGCCGCCGGATCACTCCGGCGGCTTTATTATTTTGCATGATTGCAAAGCTGCGATTATTGCTCATTGATGAGAAACAGCATGCACGGACAGCAAGAACGGAAGACGGCAATGGAAACAGGCGGACAGAATATGAGTGATAAACAAGCTGTTTCTGTGAGCATTGATGCTGCTAAGCCGCCGGTACAGCATGGTCTGTGGCGCTCCTATATGCTGATTTTTCTGCCAATGCTGCTGTCCAATATTTTGCAGGCGGCTTCCGGCACGCTGAACGGTATTTTTGTCGGCCGCATGATGGGCGTTGATGCGCTGGCGGCAATGTCCGCCTTTGCTCCGGTGTTCTTTTTGTTTCTCGGGCTGATTATCGGTCTCGGTGCCGGTGCCACCGTGCTGATCGGTCAGGCATGGGGCGCGCGGGATATGGTCAAGCTACATGGCATTGCGGGTAGTGCGGTGGCAATGGTGATGACTGTGTCTGTTACCGTTGCAATAATGGGCGGATTATTTGCCACGCAGCTGATGTCATTTCTTGGCACGCCGCAGGCCGTGCTGAACGAATCCGCCCATTATGCCCGCATCATGATGATGGGCATGCCGGTGATTTTTTTGCTCTGGCTGATGAGCAATATGAGCCGTGGCGTGGGTGATGCGGTCAGTCCGCTCTGGGCGCTCGTGATTGCCACATCTGTTGCCATGGTGCTGACACCGCTCTTCATTGAAGGCTGGCTGGGTTTTCCGCAGCTTGAGGTGATGAGTGCAGCCGTTTCCACTGTGATTGCTTCCGCTGTGGCACTGGTCTGGCTGATCTGGCACTGGAACCGGCGCAATCATCCTATGGCATTTTCACGCAGTTTTCTGGCTCTGATCCGCTTTAACAGCACCTATTGTAAAACCATTTTGCGCGTTGGCCTGCCGACAGCCTTGCAGATGCTGACCATTGCTTTTGCCGAGATCGTGCTGCTGGGGCTGGTCAATGGTCATGGTACGCAGGCGACAGCCGCCTATGGCGCAATTGTGCAGACATTGGGCTGGGTGCAGTTTCCGGCCATCTCTATCGGTATTACCGCCTCAATTCTGGCCGCACAGGCGGTCGGGGCAGGGCGCAACGAACAGGTGCATAAGATTGTGATTGCCGGATTGCAGCTGAACTGGCTGGTCACGGGCTCCTGTGTGGCGCTGGCCTATTTGCTGTCCGGCTATATTACCAGTGCATTTCTGACCGAGCAGGGAGTTGCCGATTTGGCGGCGCATTTGCTGCATATCGTGCTTTGGACGATTGTATTATTTGGTATGAGCAGTGTGTTTATGAGCTCTATGCGGGCAAGCGGGGCGATTTATGCACCGACTGTTTTGACTATGAGCGCTATCTTACTGGTGGAAATTCCGGCAGCTTATTTGTTCAATCAATGGATCGGCATTGACGGAATTTGGTGGGCTTATTCACTGACCTTCGCCACGATGCTGTGCCTGCAATCGGGCTATTATTATTTCATTTTCAGTAAGCGGCAGATCGTGAAGTTGATTTAGAAAAATAAAAAAGCCGGCAATGCCGGCTTTTTTATTGTTATTTCACATTGGCGGCAAGACCGGAAAGAACACCCATCCAGCCGACAGCTTCCGCAACATTTGCACAATCAAAGCTGATGGTTGTGGCGTCCGTGCGCTTGGCACAAGGGATGATCGCCATCTGATCGGCCAGCAGCGGCGAATTCATGATGAACTCTGCATGGATGCGGCCGGTAAACGGTTTCCAGACTTTCAGTTCGCTTTTACGTTCAACGGCCTTTTTCGCCAGATCACGGATCATCACACGGGCATTCTGTACGGAGATCTGACGCGCTGCACGGTTGCCCAGGGCTGTTTTGACGGTGGCAAATTCAGCCTCAGGGAAGAACGGGCGGTTTTCCTGCTCGGTCTGATCATCGCCACTAATCAGTGCCACCGGCACACCGAGTTCACCGGCATAGGCACCATAAAAGCCGGGTTCGCCGACAATCTGACCATTGAGTTTAATGGTGCGGAAGGCAAAGCCGTTGGTGGTATGGGCAAGCACGCCATATTGCGCGGCACTGGCATGATGGCCGGTGAAGAACAACAGGTCAAAACTTTCATCCAGACCGGCAGCCATATTGAATTTTTTGGGGCGACCAAGGATCAGCTCTGCTGCCGGATGCAGCATTTCCGGAATAATATTGACCATCGGACCGTGGGAGTCATTGACCAGAATATAGTCTGCTCCGCCCGCCAGTGCACCTTCAATGGCGGCGTTGACTTCCTCTGTCATCAGGCGGCGCGCCCGTTCATATTCCGGATTGCCTGGCTGACCTTGCTGCGATGTTACAACACCGGCCACACCTTCAATATCCGCACAAATATAGACTCTCATATTTCCCCTCCGGTAATCATGATTGATTCCGTAATTCCGAGGCTACCTTGACAAAAAAGCCCCGCAGCTTCAACCGAAGCGCGGGGCTTAAATGTTCTGAAATATAAGATAAATCAGCTAAAGTCGGCAGGATTAATGCCGAGGGTGCGCAGGTCTTTTTCATGCGGACGACGACGGCCTTCAACAGCAGCAGCTGCGGAAGCTGCGGCACCGAAAACAGCCAGTGCGCGGCTGATGAAATTACGGGAATGCTTTGTACGTTCTGTCATCTTGCTTCTCCGTGTTTGGGGCTTTGTCTTTTTGCAAAGCCGTAATCTGATACTCCAAAGATGGGATCACCAAGCCGTTT
>NZ_ANNO01000158.1:0-9895 GCF_000409565.1 Pseudochrobactrum sp. AO18b | reverse complement strand
ATAACCGGCGGGCTCATCATTTTCGGGGGTATAAAGGTTTAGAGCATTTCACAGTCAAGTTGGATCAACTTGACGCCCGTGATAATGCGTCCAAATAAAGAATCTAGAGCGAGCGCTATGATCCAATCTGGACGTAAACCGCTCTAGTCCTCATTCGCCGCAAGCTGCGACAGAACCTGACCGCGGCCACGGGCACGCATAATCAGCGGTACGATCAGTGCCAGTGCTGCAATCGTCAAGAGAACGGCTGCAATCGGAGATGTGAACAGGACAGTCACATCACCCTGACTGATAGACAAAGCGCGGCGCAATTGCTGCTCAGCCAGCGGGCCGAGGATCAAACCAACGACGGCCGGTGCAATCGGATAACCGAAGACACGCATACCATAGCCCATCAGGCCGAAAGCCAGCAGCATACCAAGTTCAAAGACCGACGGATTAGCACCGATTGTACCAAGCGTGGCGAACATCAGAATACCGGCATAAAGCCATGGTTTAGGGATGGTCAGCAATTTGACCCACAGACCGATCAGCGGCAGGTTCAACACCAGCAGCATGAAATTGGCGATGAGCAAGCTGGCAATCAGACCCCAGACCAGCTGCGGATTGGTTGCAAACAGCAGCGGCCCCGGTTGTAGGCCATATTGCTGGAAACCGGCCAGCATGATTGCAGCGGTTGCCGTTGTCGGCAGGCCGAGTGTCAGCAATGGCACAAGGGTACCGGCAGCGGACGCATTATTGGCAGCTTCAGGTCCTGCAACGCCTTCAATCGCACCATTGCCGAATTCTTCCGGATGTTTGGTGAGTTTGCGTTCGGTTGCATAGGACAGGAATGTACCGATTTCCGCACCGCCCGCAGGCATGGCACCAATCGGAAAGCCGATAAATGTACCGCGCAGCCATGGTTTCCATGACCGTGCCCAGTCTGAGGCAGACATCCACAGCGAGCCTTTAACGGCTTCCACTTTATCCGGTGCACGTGCGCCCTGAGCGGCGATAAAGAGCGTTTCACCAATCGCGAACATCGCAACGGCCAGTGTGGTGACTTCAATACCGTCAAGCAGATCGGGCACACCAAAGGACAGACGCGCCTGACCGGTCAGCTGGTCAATACCGATAGTGGCAAGCGCAAGGCCGATAAACAAGGATGTCAGGCCACGCAATGCGCTGTCGCCGAAAGCCGATGATACGGTGACAAAAGCCAGCACCATCAGCGCAAAATATTCGCGGGGGCCGAAAACCAGTGCAAGCTTAACAATATAAGGCGCGATGAAAGCGAGGCCGATGGTTGCAATCAGACCGGCAACAAAAGAGCCGATAGCAGCCGTTGCCAATGCAGGGCCGCCGCGCCCTTTACGCGCCATTTTGTTACCTTCCAGGGCGGTAACAATCGAGGCGCTTTCACCCGGTGTATTCAGCAGAATAGACGTAGTGGAACCGCCATACATGCCGCCGTAATAAATACCGGCAAACATAATCAGGGAACCCGCAGCATCGAGCTGATAGGTAACAGGCAGCAACAGGGCGACAGTCAGTGCAGGGCCGATGCCCGGAAGCACGCCGACAGCGGTGCCGAGTGTCACGCCGATCAGCGCATAGAGCAGGTTCATCGGCTGCATCGCAACCACAATCCCCTGCATGAGAAATTCAAATGTAGACATTAATCATTGTTCCCGTGTTGAGCCGCTTTACGCAGAGGGTAAGGCGCTGCGGCAACGAGGAGACAGCCGGTGGCTTTTTAAAAGAACAACCGCTCTAACGGCCCCGCAGGCAGTGATAATTGCAGCAATTTGGCAAAAACCAGCCAGATCACATAACAGGCGGCAATGCCGACAGGGATCGAGAACCATAATTTGCGCTTGCCGAAACCATAGGCTGTCAGTGCAAACATAATGCCTGTGGCAATGGAGAAGCCTGCTGTGTTGAGCAGCAGCATCTGCGCGGTGAGACCGCCGACAATCCAGAGTACCGGTTTGACTTCCTGCGGCTCACGCTCGGGAAAATCATGGCGGAAAGCAGCAATAATTGTCCAGATAGCCAATCCTGCAAGGCCGAAGGCAATGGCTTTCGGTACAGTCGCAGGGCCGACCTGAGAATAACCGGCAGCCTCGGAAAGACGTGCCATATCCCAGAACATCACGCCGGAAATGACAAGCAGGATGGCCGCGATACAAAGCGCCGCCCGATCGGGGCGACGCGCTGTTACAGGTTTCAGTTCACTCATTGAACAAGACCGATGTCTTTCAGAACACCTTCGGTTGCCTGAATATCCTTATCAAGCTGTGCGTCAAAAGCATCGCCTGCCAGATAGGTGTCAGCCCAACCTTTGGTCTTCAGAGTTTCCTGCCAGGATTTGGATTTTGCCAGCTTTTCAATATCCGCATTGATTGCGGCTTTCTGCTCGGCGGAAATACCAGGGGCTGCAGCCAGCATGCGCCAGTTTTCTACAACAACATCAAGGCCGGATTCTTTCAGGGTCGGTGCATCAATGCCTTCGATACGTTCGGCACTGGAGACGGCCAGCAGACGCAATGTGCCGGATTTGACCTGTGATTCAAATTCGCCGTAACCGGAAATACCTGCAGAAACCTGACTGCCGAGAATTGCGGCCAGTGCTTCACCACCGCCGGAATAGGCAATATAGTTGATCTTCTTAGGATCAACGCCTGCAGCCTTGGCAATCAGACCTACAGCGATATGGTCAGTACCACCGGCAGAACCACCGCCCCATGATACTGCGCCCGGATCTTTTTTCAGCGCATCAACCAGGTCGCCCATTGTCTGGAAAGGAGAAGAAGCAGGTACAACGATTGCTTCATATTCGCCGGTCAGACGTGCGATTGGCGTAACATCTTTCAGGGTTACCGGTGATTTATTGGTCAGAATAGCGCCGACCATAACATAACCGCCGACGATCAGAGCATCGCCTTTACCTTTTTGCTGGCTGGCGAATTGTGCAAGGCCGATCGTGCCGCCGGCGCCCGGTACGTTCTGTACCTGTACTTTACCGGAAATACCTTCCTGCTGCAGAACAGTCTGCAGGGAACGGGCTGTCTGATCCCAGCCGCCGCCCGGATTGGCCGGTGCAATGATGGTGTAATCTGCTGCATAGGCAGGCAGCGCCAATGCGCCTGCAAAGAGGGAAGCGAGTAGAAGTTTTTTCAAGTCTGATCCTCCTGATGCTGCGTTTCAACGCAGGCTGTGGTTTTTAGAAAACGCACGGGAAGGATCAGGCATGTGGTGCCCCCGACCATATACAGTGTTCCTCCCCGGTACTGTTTAACCGCCTCCACGGACAACAGTCCCGCTAATCGATCATATGAAGCTGACGCGAACCTGACGCACCCTTCGCTTTGCGCATAATTATTGAGACCGTGTGCTTTGCACACAATTATTGAGACTTGCGCTGTTTTCAGGAACGGCTCTTGTTCATATGTCTTTTGAAGATTGTGAGCCTGTTCCTGTGAAAATCAATAATATTTTTTCTGCTGGCGCAGCACATCATTCCATTTGGCAATCAGGCGGCTGCGTTTAACCTGATCGAGATAGACCATCAAACCGGGGCTGACAGGCACCGGTTTCAGCTTGTTGCCGTAGATTTCCTGCATGGTCAGAGCGGTATTGTCTCCGGCCACTTCAGGGCTGACAGCCGGTATTTGCAACTGGCGGGCGAGGATGGTTTGGCCTTCTTTCGACATGAAGAACTCAAGATAGCGCCGCCCCAGTTCCGGCGAGGCGGCGGCTTCCGGCACCAGTCCGATACGCGACATCACCACAGTATAATCTTTAGGCAGAATAATCCCCACATCGGGATTGCGCGATGCCCAGTCTGCGGCATAGGAGCCGAGAATATTATAACCGAGCACAAAGCGCCCGTCGGCAACGCGTTCCACAATTGCCTGACTGGTGGAGTAGAGTTTGACCCCCGCTGATCCCATGGCCTGAATGACCGTCCAGATATCGTCAAACTGCTCCTGATCACGTGCCATGAACAGAAAGCCGACGCCGGAGCGTTCAATATCATAAGTTCCGATACGGCCGAAAACGCTTTCACCCTGTTCTTTGAGATAGGCAACCAGCTCCGCGCGGGTTGACGGCGGTTTGCGGTCTTTAAACTCCGGCTTGTGATAGACAAAAACTGCTGGCTCAAATGTCAGGGCATAGGCGGTGTTGCGCCAGTTCGCCCAGCTTGGCCAGCGCTCGCTCATCGGCAAAATGCTGGCTTGCGCATAGCCGTCATTGGTAAGTTTGACCTGCAAATCCATGGCTGAGGAAAAAGCGAAATCGGCGGTTTTCAAGCCGTCGTTGGTTTCACGAACGATGCGCTCATAAATTTCTGTGGTGAGCATATCCTCATAGCGCACGGTGATGTCAGGGTTGTTTTTCTGAAACCCTTCAATCATCGGCCGTGCAAGCGGTTCGTCGAGAGAAGAATAGACAACCAGCACCGGCGCATTCTTGTCGCCGCTGAGTGCCGGAAACATCATGGGCGTTGCTGCCACAGCGCTATTTAACACCGGCAATAAACTTAAAACCGCACTCAGCCAGAAACGGCGCACGTCCTGTCCTCCCAAACTCGCTGGCCTAAACATTACTGACAATGCAGGATTATTTCTTTGTATCCGCTGACATTGCTCTTGTAATCATTATATGCTGTGTCGGGGAGAAACAATACGGGCTGCAACAGGGCAGCAGGGAGATGTTGTCAGCGTGCGGATTTTGCTGGTTGAAGATAATAAGGCGCTGTCGGAAGGGCTGGGCGCTTTGTTGCGCGGTAGCGGCTATGCGGTTGATATTGTTGAAGACGGTGCGTCTGCCCATGCCGCCGCTGCGGCTGAGAATTTTGATCTGGTGATTCTTGATCTCAACCTGCCGGAGATGGACGGGCTGGATGTGCTGCGGGCCATGCGTGCACGGCATAATCAGGCAGCTGTGCTCATTCTGACCGCGCGCGGTACACCGGAAGAGCGCGTGCGCGGGCTGGATCTCGGCGCGGATGATTATATGATTAAGCCGTTCGATATCAGCGAGTTTGAGGCGCGGGTGCGTGTGCTGTTGCGGCGTCAGGCGGGATTGCGTCATGCGCTGGTGCATTTTGGTGCGGTCACACTGGATTTGAATACACGCACTTTCAGTTCTGCCGGACAATCGATTGATATTCCGGCGCGGGAACTTGGCTTGCTTGAATTGCTCTTTGTGCGCGGCGGCAAGGTCGTTGCCAAAGAAGCGATTGTGCAGTCTCTCAGTGGTTTTGACCATGATCTGAGTTCTAATGCCATTGAGCAATATGTCAGCCGTTTGCGCAAAAGGCTTGCGCCTTTCGGGCTGACGGTCAGGACAGCGCGGGGGCTGGGATATTATCTGGATCGTCTGTCCGGCACCCAGCCGGTTATTGTTGCGGATGAACCTGTGGATTTGCCCGCGGATTCACAATGAGGAAAAACAGCTATTCCCTGCGCAGACGTTTGCTTGGCTGGTTGCTGGTTTCAACCATGCTGATCGGGCTGATTGCGCTGGCGGATACGTATCAGGAAGCTGTCAGCACGGCCAATAAAGTGGCAGACCGCGTGCTGAGCGGTTCGGCGCTGGCGATTGCCGAGCGTGTTGTGGTGTCCGAGCATGGCGATCTGGAGGTGGATATTCCCTATGTCGCCTTGGAAATGCTCACTTCTGCCGCGCAGGATCGGGTGTTCTATCGGGTGGACGGTCCGCCCGGCCAGTTTATTACCGGTTATGAAACACTGCCGCTGCTGAAAAATCCGGAAAATAAGGATGTTGAATTTGGCGATGGAACCTATCGCGGGGAGCCGATCCGGCTGGCTTTGCTGCGCCGTTCCGCTTCGACCGGTGTGAATTCCGTGCCCTTTACAGTGACTGTTGCCGAGACAACTATGGCGCGTCGGCAGCTCACGCATACGCTTTTGCTGCGCTCAGCCTTGCGGTTGCTGTTTATGATTGTCGGCACCGCCTTGGTGGTCTGGATTGCCGTGACCTATGCTTTGCGTCCGCTTTACCGCCTCAGTGATGCAATTGCCGAGCGCAATCCGCAGGATTTGCACCCGATCAGCGAGCATGTGCCCAATGAGGTGCAGGGGCTGGTGGAAACGGTCAATTCTTTCATGGTGCGGTTGCAATCGGCGCTGGATGCACTGCGCCATTTTACCGGCAATGCCAGCCATCAGTTGCGCACACCTTTGGCAGTGGTGCGGACACAACTTGCTCTTGCCCAGCGTAGTCAGGATCGTCAATCCATGTTGGAAGCGGTCACGCAGGCCGATCAGGCCGTGGCGCATGCCGAGCGTATTCTGGCGCAGTTGCTGTTGCTGGCTAAAATTGATGCATCTGGCGACCAGACTGTGCAAGTGCTCGGATCTGTTGATCTTGCTGAAATGGCGCGGCAGATCACCGGTGATTATGTGCGCGAGGCAGCGCGGGGAGATATTGATCTGGGCTATGAGGGGGAAGCCAGTCTGACGGTGCAGGGCGACCGGCTGCTGCTGGAAGAGGCTTTGAAAAACCTGATTAGTAATGCGCTGCTTTATGCCGGCACTGAGGCCGTCGTGACTGTGCGTGTGCGCAGGCAGGGTGAATTAGTTTTCCTTGAGGTTGAGGATAATGGCAAGGGCGTGCCTGAAGAACAGCTTTCCCTGATCCGCAACCGCTTTGACCGCGGCTCTGTTGCAAAAAACACAGGACATTCTCCGCAAGGCAGTGGTCTTGGTCTGTCGATTGTCGAGGAAATTGCGGCTTTGCATGGGGGGCATCTGATCCTGCAAAAAGCAACGCAGAGCAAAGGTCTTCTCGCGGCCATCCGGTTTTCTGCTACTTCGTAAAATATTCTGGCCGGTTATCGTTATTGCCGGTTTTTGATAGATCATTCCGGCCGATTTACTGGCAATCAGGCACTTATCTTGTTGCAAGCTGAAGGTTTTTGGCTACAACCGCCAGTAACTTGAATGATAATGTCAGATTTTGCAGGCGGGACGACGGGAGAGATTGTAATGCCGGATATCGTAAAACGGTTTTTTGCCTATTATCGTCCGCATAAGCTTCTGTTCGCTGTCGATTTTTGCAGTGCGGTATTGTCCGGTTTGCTGGAGCTGGCTTTTCCGGTGGCTGTTACATTATTCATCGACCGGTTGCTGCCGACCAATGAATGGGGGCTGATTGCTCTCGCGGCCGCCGGTTTGCTCTGCGTTTATGTTTTCAATGCCGGTCTGCAAGTGGTGGTGACCTATTGGGGGCATATGCTCGGGATCAATATTGAAACCGAGATGCGCCGCAAAGCCTTTGATCATTTGCAGAAACTCTCCTTCGGCTATTTCGATAATCAGAAGACCGGCCATCTTGTGGCGCGTATGACCAAAGATCTCGAAGAGATCGGCGAGGTCGCCCATCACGGTCCCGAAGATCTGTTCATCGCGATCATGACGCTGATCGGCGCTTTCATCCTGATGTTCTGGGAACATTCGACACTGGCTGTTATTACCGCGCTGATTGTGCCGGTCACTGCATGGGTGACATTGCGCTATGGCGGTCGCATGACCACGACATGGCGCGCACTTTATGGCCGTGTGGCGGCATTCAATGCGCGTATTGAGGAAAATGTCGGCGGTATTCGTGTGGTGCAGGCTTTCACTAATGAAGACCATGAACGCGCGTTGTTTGCCGAGGATAATCAGAATTATCGCAGCACTAAGCTTGAAGCCTATAAAGTCATGGCGGCCTCAACATCGCTGAGCTATTTGTCGATGCGTTTTATTCAGGTCGTGGTGATGCTGTGCGGGGCATATTTTGTCATTCGCGGCGACCTGAGTGCCGGTGGTTTTGTCGGTTTCCTGCTGCTGGTCGGGGTGTTTTTCCGGCCGATTGATAAGATCAATTCGGTAATTGAAAGCTATCCGAAAGGTATTGCCGGTTTCCAACGCTATCTGGAGTTCCTGAATACGCGTCCGGATATTGCTGACCGCGCCAATGCCCGCGATGCAGGCAAATTACAGGGCAATATCCGTTATAATCAGGTTTCCTTCGGTTATCAGGATAATCGTCCGATCGTGCATAATCTGAACCTCGATATTCAGGCTGGCGAGACCATTGCATTTGTCGGGCCCTCCGGTGCGGGTAAAACCACGATCTGTTCTTTGCTGCCGCGTTTTTATGAAGTGACCGGCGGTGCTATCAGTATTGACGGAATTGATATCCGCGATATGACGCTGAAATCCCTGCGCAGCAATATCGGCATTGTCAGTCAGGATGTGTTCCTGTTTGCAGGCACGATCCGTGAGAATATCGCCTATGGCCGCCTTGATGCGAGTGATACCGAGATTATGGATGCTGTGCAACGCGCGCGTCTGGGCGATGTGGTTGCCGGTCTGCCGGCGGGGCTGGATACGATTATCGGTGAGCGCGGGGTCAAGCTTTCCGGCGGGCAGAAACAGCGTCTGGCGATTGCCCGTATCTTCCTGAAAAACCCGCCGATCCTTATTCTGGATGAGGCAACTTCCGCTCTTGATACAGAGACAGAGCGTGCCATTCAGCAATCCCTGTCGGAATTGTCGGTCGGGCGCACTACTTTGGTGATCGCACATCGTCTGGCAACAATCACCAATGCTGATCGCATTGTTGTTGTGCAGGACGGCAGTGTGGCGGAAGAGGGCAGTCATCAGCAGTTACTGGAAGCAAAATCCGGTCTCTACCGCCAGCTGCTTGAAGCGCAGAACCGTGCGGCCGAGGTTTAGAAGCTCCGCTTCCTGCACCCTGCAGATAATGCTTGTGTAATTGTTCCCTAGAGCGGTTTACGTCCTGACTGGATCTCAGTGCACGCTCTAGATTCTTTAATTTGCCGCATTATCACGGGCGTCAAGTTGATCCAACTTAACTGTGAAATGCTCTAGTCGGGAATGCAGGCCAGCTTTGTCTGTTAATTGTGAACGCAGTGTCCATCAACATGATGAATTGATACGATACCGTATGGTATGATATTGGTGCTGCAAATTGAAGGACAGGACAGATTATGAATCCTAAACTTGCAGCCGCACTGGCCACCATTCTATGGGGCTTCACCTATATTGTTTCATCCAACATGCTGCCGCATAATCCGGTTTTTATCGGTGCAATCCGCGCTTTAGGTGGCGGTATTCCGCTGTTGCTGTTTGCTCGCACAATGCTGCCGCGTGAATGGTGGTGGAAAATTCTTGTGCTTGGCACGCTCAATGCCGGTTTATTTTTCGGCCTGATCTTTGTTGCTGCTTTGCGCCTTCCGGGCGGTGTGGCGGCAACCATTCAGGCTTTGGGACCGCTCTTCACTATTCTGCTCGCATGGCCGCTGATGCAGGTTATTCCGACCGGTCATAAGATTTTCAGCGTCTTGCTGGGCGCCGTTGGTGTCAGCCTTGTTGTGCTGCGTGGTGGTGTGCAGATGGATATGATCGGTGTGCTGGCGGGCTTAGGCGCGGCCTTATCCGTGGCACTGGGCGGTATCTATGTCCATAAATGGGGTCGCCCGTGTTCTTTGCTTGCATTCACTGGCTGGCAGCTGGTTGTCGGTGGCGTTGAACTGGCAATCCTTGCTGTGATTTTTCAGGACATTCCGTCTTCCGTTACGCTCGTGAATTTTGCCGGTTTTGTCATTCTCGCACTCTTCCTGACAGCGCTGGCTTTTGCCTTGTGGTTCCGTGGTATCGAGGGTGCAGGACCATCCGCAGTTGCTCCGTTCTTCCTGCTCGCTCCGGTGACAGCTTTTATTATGGATGCTGTTTTTAATGATATGGTGCCAAGCTGGCTGCAACTTGGCGGTATTGTTCTGGTGTTGGGAAGCTTGCTCTATGGTCAGCTGGTTGATCGCAGATCATTCAGACCGGCACGGCACCATCATAAGATTACCGATGCTGAGAAA
>NZ_ANNO01000157.1:0-3518 GCF_000409565.1 Pseudochrobactrum sp. AO18b | reverse complement strand
GGCAGCAAAACAACCGGAGGCGGCTGAATGAGCACAGAAAAACCAGTCCGGATTACCCGCCGCGGTATAGAGCGGCGGGAGCAGATCAGAACCATCGCCGGTGCCTTGTTTCTGGAACATGGCTATGAGGGCGTGTCGGTTGATGAAATCATGCGTCAGGCCGGTGGTTCAAAGACCAATCTCTATAATCATTTCGGGGATAAAGAAGGCCTGTTCATGGCTGTTATCTCGCAAATGAGTGAGACTTTCACTTACGGGATCAAAGATCTGGATGTCTCCATGTTGCCGTTGAAAGACGGACTGGAACGGTTGGGTCGTCAATTGCTGACTGTTCTGATGGAAGAGCATCACGTGGCGTTTCAGCGGCTGGTTATCGCGGAATCGGGACGGTTTCCGGCAATTGCACGGACATGGTTTGAAAAAGGCCCGCAAATGGCGCGGCATTATTTCGCCAAGGCCATTGCCCCGCATGTAGAGAACGGCAGTCTGCGACAGGGTGATCCTCATATTATGGCTACCCATTTCCACGATATGATTGTTGAAAATCTGCTCAGTCTGGCTTTGCTGGGGCAATATGTGAGTGTGGAAATGCAGCGCCAGACTATAGACGATGCTTTGCAGACACTGCTGCATGGCTGGCTTGTACGCAACGACCGGACAGGAGGATTATTATGAGCCCGAACTGGATTTATCAGCTATTATCCATGCCCGTTATTCAGCTGTTGGCGCGTATTTTGCTGACCATGACATTCTGGCTGAGCGGGATTGCCAAGCTTTTTGATTTTCCGGCTGCGGTGGCTGAAATGGCAGCGAATAATTTGCCGGTGCCAGCCTTGTTTGCGGCACTGACCATTGCCGTGCAACTGATCGGTTCCGCTCTGATCATACGGGGTGGCTCACTGGTCTGGCTGGGTGCCGGTGCGCTGGGTGTGTTCACCGCCATGACAATTCCGGTCTCCCACGCTTTCTGGCGGGCAGAAGGGGCGGAAGCCGTTGCTAAAATGCATGTGGCTGTTGAACATATGTCGGTTATCGGCGGGCTGATTATTGTAGCGGTTCTTCATGCAATTGTGCCGCGCCTGCGTAGTAAATAATCTTTACGCGGTACGATTCTTGTTCAGCCATTCAATATCATCGCTCAAAGCCTGAGTGAGGGTGGCTTCCATATGACGAAAACGGCGGATCAGTTCTTCTCCGAAGGGAGTGAGGACTGCGCCGCCGCCTTGTTTGCCGCCGCGCTGAGAGGTGACGGAAGGTTCGCTGAACATGGAGTTCAGGGCATCAACCAGCTGCCATGCACGGCGATAGGACATATCCATGGCGCGCCCTGCCGCTGATATCGAGCCGGTGTCGCGAATATGCTCAAGCAACTGGATCTTGCCGCGACCCAGTCGCGCATTTTCAGGAAAATCAATCCGCAATACCGGCTTCAGCAAAGCGATATCCTGTTGTGCCATGATTGGTTCTCCGTTCTGTCTTTAAAAATTCATTACTTAAAAAGTCGGCGGTGTACAGGCGCTGATAACGTCGCAGGCTACCGGCCCGACACAACGAAACCGGTGCGGGCGCCGGCTTTCAAAATAATAACCGTCACCCGGTCCCAATATACGCCTCTCACTGTCGACAGTCACTTCCAGACGACCGGCAATAACAATGCCGCCTTCCTCACCTTCATGCACCAGTGGTACTTTGCCGGTATCGGCACCCGGTTCGTACCGTTCTTTGAGAATTTGCAGCGCCCGCCCGAACAGATTGTCGCCCAGCTGCCGGTAGGAGATTTTGCCTTTGCCGATCTCGACAAATTCCTCAGACTGATAAAACGCCTTTTGTGGCATATCCGGTTGCAGGGCGAAAAACTCCGACATGCCGATCGGCAGACCGTCGAGAATGCGTTTCAACGCGCCGACTGAAGGGTTGGTCTGATTGGCCTCAATCAGCGAAATCGTGGCATTGGTTACACCGCTGCGCTTTGCCAGCTCGCGTTGTGAAAGCCCCGATTTTTCACGGATGAAGCGCAAACGGCCGCCAATATCGATCTCACCGGTCATGGGTACCTGTTTCCGCTGTTGAGGTTGTTAAATATTTTAAACATTTTATATTTTCTGCCAAAGAGATCAAGGCGATAATGAGCGCAAGAAATAGACTTGTTTCGCTCTCCGAAGCATGGCCAACTCTTAGTTACATATAAGGGAGAGGACGGTTTTCCGTTTGGAAAATTGCGCCGGCGAGGAGCGAAACAATGACTGATTTAACCAATAGTCCCAAGCTTGACAGTTTCTGGATGCCGTTTACGGCAAACCGCCAGTTCAAATCTGCGCCGCGTATGCTGGCTACAGCTGAAGGCATGTATTACACGGATGTGGACGGCAATTCCGTGCTGGACGGTACTGCGGGTCTGTGGTGCGTGAATGCCGGTCATGGTCGCAAGCAGATTACCAGCGCTGTCGAAAAACAGCTTTCGACGATGGATTTCGCACCGACATTCCAGATGGGGCATAATATTGCGTTCGATTTTGCCACCCGCCTTGGTGAAATTGCACCGCGCGGCGACGGCAAAATTCTCGACCGTGTTTTCTTCACCGGTTCCGGTTCAGAATCCGTTGATACTGCACTGAAAATTGCGATTGCCTATCAGCGTGCGATTGGTCAGGGCACCCGCACCCGCGTGATCGGGCGTGAGCGTGGCTATCATGGTGTAGGCTTCGGCGGTATTTCTGTCGGTGGTCTGGTCAATAACCGCCGTGTGTTTCCGCTGCTGCCGGGGGCAGACCATCTGCGTCATACCCATGATCTTGAGAAAAATGCTTTCAGCAAAGGCCAGCCGGAACATGGTGCCGAACTGGCGGATGATCTGGAGCGCATGGTCGCGCTGCATGGTGCGGAAACCATTGCCGCTGTAATTGTTGAGCCTCTGGCCGGTTCAACCGGTGTGCTGGTGCCGCCAAAAGGCTATCTGGAACGCCTTGCTGCTATTGCCAAAAAACATGGCATTTTGCTGATTTTTGATGAAGTGATCACCGGCTTCGGTCGTCTTGGCTCGCCGTTTGCGTCAGATCATTTTGGTGTCACACCGGATCTGATCACCACTGCAAAAGGTCTGACCAATGGTGCCATTCCGATGGGAGCGGTTTTCGCCAGCCGTCATATTTATGATGGTCTGATGCATGGGCCTGAAGGCGCGATTGAACTGTTCCACGGCTATACTTATTCCGGTCATCCGGCAGCCTGTGCGGCAGGGATTGCAACGCTGGATATTTATGCGGAAGAGGGGCTGCTGACCCGCGCCGCCGAACTGGCGGATGACTGGCAGGAAGCAATCCACTCGCTGAAATCCGCGAAGAATGTCATCGACATCCGTACACTCGGACTGGTGGCCGGTATTGAACTGTCTTCACGTGACGGTGCTGTTGGTGCACGCGCTTATGATGTGTTCACCGATTGCTTCAGGAAAGGTCTGCTGATCCGCGTGACCGGTGATGTGATTGCCCTTTCACCACCGCTGATCGTCAGCAAAGAAG
>NZ_ANNO01000156.1:0-7474 GCF_000409565.1 Pseudochrobactrum sp. AO18b | reverse complement strand
ACAGAAAGTTCTGCGCGGGGCTTTTCTATATCCAGTTATTTTGCGCTGTCCGTCTGAGGCGCTTCCTGCCACTTGTCCCAGCCGGTCAGAATGGTTTGTGCATAGGCTTTGCCGACGCGATAGGCATTGGTGGTCGCCAGTTTAAAGCCGCCGGATTCTGATTTCAGCGATTCCAGAGCGGTCTGATCTTCGCCCTGACGGTCAAAATTCGATGCAGTACGCAGCAATGCAATACGGTCGAAATCCAGTTTGCCAGCTTCGGATGCACGTTTCAGTGCCGTCAGAGTAGCATTATCTTCCATCTGCGAGGTGCAATAGGTGGCTTTGCCGTCAGTCAGCAGTTCGACCCATTTTTCCATGAACAGCGCCATTTTAATGCCGTGCCAATAGGTGTCGCTGGAGAGCGTATCGCACATGCTGACAATCGGTGCGCCGGTTGCAATATCGCCCTTGTAATGTTTGCGATAGGCTTTCGCGCCATCACCATCCAGCAGTTCCACATCCTTGGTCACGCTGAAAGCATAATCTGTGAGTTTGGCATTCAGAGCATAAACTTCTGTACCTGCTGACCATTTGGCTTTTTCGGTCGGATTGCTGGCGCCAAGGGCGAAAGAGCCGGTTTCCCATGTATCCGGCACTTCGCTCTGATCGATGCGGTGGTTGAGGTCGGCATCAACGGCGAATTTTGCCCAGTGAGCAGAGCCGAGAGTGCCGTGTTTCGGATCAACACCGGCAATACCGGCAATCAGAAAATAGGTTTTGGAGAGATCGAATTTCTCGCTGAGTGCCATGGCGGAGACCGAGCTTGCCGCATTGGCAAAACCCATGGCGGTTGTCATGTGACACAGACCTTCGTCAGTGCAGTCAACATTCGGATATTCCGGATTAAGACCGGCCAGCTTGATCTGCTGCGTGAATTTCTCGCCCTCAGCCCAAGGTTTGGCTTCCTGACCGAACATGGTGATGACCATGACTTTCGGTGCGATTTTAGCTGTATCCTGCGCCAGCGCCGGAGCAGCCAGTGCGGCAGAAAATGTAATAGCGGTAAGAGCGGAGGCAGAGAGGAGAAGAGCGCGCAATTCTGAATACCTTCGATGATATGACATTGGTCAGTTTCATCCGTGGTGACAGGTGCGTTGCGATCATGGCTGATCAGACTTTACCTGCTGGCCGGAAAGAAACTGATCTTGCGTCTTGTACGCGATCTGCTTTGAGAGCGAAACCGGAATCTCTGCCGGAAACTTGTCGCAAGTCTGTTTGTCACAGGCAGAAGCGAGCTTCTGTGATTGCACGATCTTCTTTGCCTGCAGAAAAGAATACAGTGGGATATTTCATCTCTGCTCGTAAAAAGAAATCATATTCCAATAATTGCTGATCGTGGAAAATTATCCCTCTTGGAGATGGGGGAAACCGCTCCTATGATGCTGTTTTTAAACTGGTCAATGATCCCATGCTGCAAGTGCCTGCCTATATGCTCACAACCGGTCCGGTACCGGCCTATCCGGAAGTTCTTCGGGCGTTAGGGCAGCCGGTTTTGTATGATTATACGGATGCATTTCAGGTATTTTATCAAAGCGTGATTGAGAAGCTGGCGCAGGTCATGCGTACCGGCAATCAACCGGTGATTATGCAGGGTGAAGCCATTCTCGGTATTGAGGCGGCAGCTGCGGGTCTGATCGCCCGTCAGGATGTGGTGCTTAATCTTGTCTCCGGCGTTTATGGCAAAGGCTTTGGTCCGTGGGCAACGCACTATGGCCGTGAAGTCATTGAACTGGCAGTGGATTATGATGATGTGATTGATCCGCAGGCTGTAGAGACCATGCTGCAAAAACGCCCTGACATCAGTATTATTGCCGTTTGCCATCACGATACGCCTTCGGGCACGCTCAATCCTTTGGCGGAGATCGGTGCCATTGCCGCGCGTCATGGTGCTTTTCTGATTGTCGATGCGGTCTCATCTTTTGGCGGCATGGATGTGCATCCTGAAGCCGTGCATGCGGATATTTTCATTACCTCTCCGTCAAAATGTCTGGGCAGTACACCGGGTCTGACGCTGGCGGCAGTGAGTGATCGTGCATGGCAAAAAATGGCGGCGAACCCTGATGCACCACGGGCATCATTCCTGAGTCTTTTGGACTGGAAAGAAGCATGGCGCGCAGGCAATGCTTTTCCGGTAACGCCGTCTGTTGCAGAAATTTATGCTCTCAATACCGCGCTTGATCTCTATCTTACAGAAGGTGCAGAAAATGTCTGGGCGCGTCATGCACAAACTGCGCAAATCGCCCGTGAAGGTGTCAAAGCATTGGGGCTGGATTTATGGTCGCGTCAGGAGGCCACTGCGGCACCGACTGCGACAGTGTTCAAAGTACCGGATGGCATCAGCGATGTGGCTTTGCGCGATCAGATGCTGCGCGACTATGATGTGCTGGTATCGCTTGGCCGCAAGGATACGGCTGGCAAGGTTTTGCGTATCGGTCATATGGGGGCATCAGCGCAACCGGAATTTGCGGCAAAGGCTGTTGAGGCTTTGGCCGGTGCATTGAAAAAGCTTAAGATTTAAGCGGTTACAGAGGGACAGAGTATTATGACAAGATTGACGCTTAACCGACGTGCTCTGCTGGCGGGAACTGCCGGTGTAGCGGCTCTTTCTGTTCTGCCGCGTTTTGCTTTCGCACAAACGGCTGAAAAACAGGCCTCCGTTGAGCCGGTGCGCGGTGGTCGTCTGGTTGTGGCCGCGGATAGCGAACCGGCCAATCTTAATCCGGCAATTGTCGCCTCAAACGGCGTTTTCTATGTGGCGAGCAAGGTTATCGAGACTTTGGCCGAGCAGTCTTATGTTGATGCGCAGCATCCGGATGGTTTGAAGCCGCTGCTGGCCACCAGCTGGGAAGGCTCGGCAGACGGGTTGTCGGCCACGTTCAAACTGCGCGAAGGTGTGACATGGCATGACGGCAAGCCGCTCACCTCTGCCGATGTGGCTTTCTCGGCGCTGGAAGTCTGGAAGAAACTGCAAAATCTCGGCCGCTCGGTTTTCAAAAATCTGGAAAGCGTTGAGACACCGGACGAGCATACAGCTGTCTTCCGTTTCTCCGAACCGACACCGTTTCAGCTGATCCGCAACGCCTTGCCGGTCGTGACTTCAGTGCTACCGAAACATCTCTATGAAGGCACAGACATTGCCAAAAACCCGGCCAATGAGAAACTGGTAGGTACGGGGCCGTTTGTCTATGGCGATCATAAACCGGGTGAATATTATCTGCTGAAACGCAATGAAAATTATTGGGACAAACAAGCCCCTGCGCTGGATGAGATTGTCTATCAGGTGCTGCCGGATCGTGCATCTGCGGGTAATGCGCTGGAAGCCGATCAGATTCAGCTGGCTGCGTTCTCTGCCGTACCGCTGGCTGATCTTGAGCGGATTTCCAAAGTGCCGGGGCTGAAAGTCTATGCCAATGGCTATGAGGCACTGACCTATCAGCTCAGTGTGGAACTTAATCATCGTCGCAAAGAACTCGCTGACCTGAAAGTGCGCCAAGCTATCGCCCATGCGATTGACAAGGATTTTGTGGTCAAGACGATTTTCCTTGGTTATGCCAAGCCAGCGACAGGGCCAGTACCGGCTTTTGACAAGGTCTTCTATGCGCCGGATACGCAGCAATATGCTTTTGATATTGCCAAGGCTGAAAGCCTGCTGGATGAAGCTGGTTATAAAAAAGGCGCTGACGGTTTCCGCTTTAAGCTGAAGCTGCTGCCTGCACCATTCTTCAATGAGACCAAACAATTCGGCGATTATCTGCGTCAGGCTCTGGTGAAAATCGGCATTGATGCAGTGATTGTTGCCAATGATTCACCGGCACATCTCAAAGCGGTCTATACCGATCATGATTTTGATATAACGGTGGCAACGCCGGTTTACCGTTCTGATCCGGCAATCTCGACAACAGTGCTGTTTCAGAGTGACTTGCCTGCCGGGGCGCCATTCACCAATCAATATGGCTATAAGAATGAGGCGGTCGATGCACTGATTGCCAAGGGCGCAGTGACTTTGGACGATGGGCTACGTGCAGGCATCTATCAGGATTTGCAACGTCTGGTGGCAGAAGACCTGCCGCTGATCAATGTTGCAGATTTCTCGTTCATTACGGTTGCCAGCGAACGCGTGCAGAATGTCTCGGATAATCCGCGCTGGGCGGTGTCCGGCTGGGCGAATACCGGTTTGCAAGAGTAAATATCAGTGCCGTTTCTCCTCCGTCGTCTTGCCAGTATCCTTCCGGTTCTGGGCATTGTTCTGGTGGGTAGCTTCCTCATTCTTGAAGCTGCCCCCGGCGATGCTGTGGATGCTTATGTGGCGCAGATGGGCGGGGCGGATGCGCAGCAGCTTGAAGCTTTGCGCCAGTCATGGGGGTTGGATCAGGGGCCGTTGCAGCGGTTCTTTGCCTATGTCACGGCGCTGTTCTCTGGTGATTTCGGCTGGTCTTCGGCTTTTCAGCGTCCGGTGCTTGATGTTATTCTGGAGCGGCTTCCGGCAACATTATTGCTGATGGGCGTATCGACATTTCTGGCATTATTTGCCGGTTCTCTGCTTGGCATCGTGGCCGGTGCCAAACCGCATTCCAAACGTGACCGGTTGTTATCGCTGACTTCACTGGCGCTTTATGCCGTGCCGGGTTTCTGGCTGGGCTTGGTGCTGATCGTGATCTTCGGCGTAACATTGCGCTGGCTGCCAATCGGCGGGCTGGAAACCATTGCGTCCGGCAAAACAGGACTGGCCAGAGCTGCGGATATCAGCCGACATCTGATCTTGCCTGTTGCAGCGCTTTCCAGTGTCTATCTCACGCTTTATCTGCGGCTGATGCGTGATCGCATGGCTGATCTGCATCAGGAAATGTTCGTGCAGGCGCTCAAAGCGCGCGGAATTTCTTCGCGCCGCATCATCTGGCGGCACATTGCCCGTAATGCGGTTTTACCGGTGGTGACAATGTTAGGCCTGCAAGCCGGTGTGATGCTTGGCGGCAGTGTGGTGATTGAGAGTGTCTTTGCCATTCCGGGTTTCGGGCGCCTCGCGGCAGAAGCTGTTGCCAAACGCGATACGGCCTTGTTGCTTGGCGTTATTCTGTTTGGTGCTTTTGCGGTGATTATCGCCAATCTGCTGGTTGATCTGGCCTATGCGCGGCTTGATCCGCGGGTGCGGAGCCAGCGCCAATGACGTTTTTTCAGACTTTGGACAGACAGGGTAAGGCCGGTATTGGTCTTCTGATACTTTTAGGACTAATGGCGCTGTCTGCACCATTATTGTTTGCCGGTGATCCGCTGGCGATTGCCGGAGAACCGCTGATCCGGCCATTCACAAATTATGCCCATTGGCTCGGGACGGACCGGCTGGGGCGCGATGTGCTGGCAGGGCTGTTTCATGGCGCACGCACGACTTTGCTGGTGGCATTGAGTTCCGCCGCCGCTGCGCTGATTGCCGGTAGTCTGATCGGCACACTGGCTGGTTTTCTCGGCGGTTTTGCCGATAATGTGCTGATGCGGATCACTGAGGCGTTTCAGACTGTGCCGGGCTTTTTGCTGGCGCTGGCGATGATCAATGTGTTGGGACCAAGCATTCCGACACTGATTATTGCAATCAGCATCGGCAGCTGGACGCAGGCTGCGCGGGTGACACGGGCTGAAGTGCTGTCCTTACGTGAGCGCGATTTCGTCGCCGCTGCCCGCACGCTGGGGCAGGGGCCGTTCTCCATTGCTTTTCGGGAAATCCTGCCCAATGCCTTTGGGCCAGCTGCATCGCTGGCAGCCGTATCAGTTGCGGCGGCTATTCTGATTGAAGCCTCACTGGCCTTCTTAGGCTTTGGCGATCCGAACAGCGTGACATGGGGCACTATGATTGCCGAAGGACGCAGCGTGCTGCGCTCTGCTCCTTATCTTTCCATCATTCCGGGGCTGGCCTTGGTGGTCACCGTTCTTGCCGTGCATCTCACCGGACAGGCGCTGACGCGGCGCCCATCATCAGAGAGGGAGCGCAGCAATGTCTGAGGTCTTTCTTGTCGTACAGGATTTGACGGTTCGCTATGGTGTGCAAACTGTGCTGCACCCTGTTAGTTTTGAGCTAAAGCAAGGTGAAAGACTGGCGCTGATTGGTGAGAGTGGTTCCGGTAAAACCACATTGGCTATGGCAATTGCAGGTCTCTTAGCCGCCAGTGCTAAAACTGCTGGTTCAATTCACTTCCCGGCTTTAGCGCATGAGCCGCGTGCCGGTCGCGATATCGGCGTGGTATTTCAGGATCCTGACGGGTCGCTTGATCCGATGATGCGGGTGGGAGACCAGATTGCTGAAGTGATCGTCACGCATCTTAAAACTTCTTGGGATGAAGCACGTCAAAGAGCGGCAGAACTGATGCAGCAGGTGCAGATTGCGGACAGCCAGCAGCGCTTACGCAGCTATCCGCATGAATTTTCCGGCGGGCAGAAACAGCGTATTGCCATTGCCGCAGCTTTGGCTGCACAGCCGCAATTGCTGATCGCAGACGAGCCGACCAGTGCGCTGGACACGGTGGTACAAAATCATGTGGCACAATTGCTGGATGGTCTGGTTCGGGCGCAAGGGCTGACAATGCTGTTTGTGACTCATGATATCGCGCTGGCTTCACAACTGGCCGATAGAATTGCTGTGCTTTATCGCGGGCAGATGGTGGAACTCGGCACTGCTGAACAGGTGATCACCGCGCCGCAGCATGATTATACCAAAGCCTTGCTGGCAACCCATATCGGGCTGGACTGGGTGAAGCAGCCGCGTCTGCCTGAGATTGACGGTGCGCTATGAGCGAGGTTTTGCAGATTGCCGGTCTCAACAAGGCCTTTGGCAAAGACCCTTCAAAAGGTTTGAAAAATATCAATCTCACACTTCATGCCGGTGAGACACTGGCGCTAGTCGGGCGTTCCGGCTCTGGTAAAAGCACTTTGGCGCGATTGATCATGCGCCTGAACGAACCGGATAGCGGTAAGATCATTCTCAGCGGCACCGATATGACTGCTCTTCAGGGCAGTGCGTTACGGGAGAAGCGGGCTCAGTTCCAGATGGTGTTTCAGGACCCTTTGGGGGCTTTCAACCCACGCCATACGATCAGCCAGATTTTACAGGTGCCGCTGGTTTTGCATGGGAGTAAACAGAACACGAAGCAACAAATTGCTGAGGTGTTGCAACGGGTTGGTCTGACTGCGGATATGGCTGACCGCTACCCGCGTGAACTCTCCGGTGGTCAGCGTCAGCGTGTGGCGATTGCCCGCGCGCTGTTGTGCAAGCCCGATCTGATCGTACTGGATGAACCGGTATCGGCTTTGGACGTATCTGTGCGTGCGAAAATCCTTAATCTGCTGGCCGATTTACAGCGCGAAAATGGCATTGCCTATCTGTTTATATCGCATGATCTGGCACTGGTACGGGCTTTCTGTGACCGGATGCTGGTGTTGCATGAGG
>NZ_ANNO01000155.1:0-12233 GCF_000409565.1 Pseudochrobactrum sp. AO18b | reverse complement strand
AAACCCCGCTGCCCGAGCCGACACGGCATCTGGTTGATGCCGTGCCGAAACTGGCTTTTGAGGCTTTACGGCTTTAATGCCTGATAAAGCGCCGTGTAGCGCTGATAGGCTGCCTCATAAGCCGCATGAAGTTTTTGATCCGGCTCAATGGTTTTGATAATCTGCGGGCTGGTGCAAATAGCCAGAGCATCGGCCTTTTCCGCCACAATCAATCCAAGACGTGCAGCCCCGAAAGCCGCGCCGAAATCACCGTCGGCAGGCAAGTGAACCGGCATATTCAGTGCGGTTGCCAGTGCTTTCAGCCAATAGACCGAGCGTGAGCCGCCGCCGATAGCCATGACACTTTCAAGCTGTGTACCGGCTTTTGCCAGAGCTTCCAGATTGTCGCGGAAGGCGAAAGCCACGCCTTCAAGCACGGCTTGAGTGAGTGCCACACGATTGTCGCTATGGCTTAGCCCTGTGAAACTACCGCGGATCAGGCTGTCATTATGCGGGGTGCGCTCGCCGGAAAGATAAGGCAGGAAGGTCACTCCTGATGGAGCCTGCAAATCATCGCCGAGCTCTTGCGTCAGCGCTGCAGCTTCATGGCCGGTGATGGTGCTGTACCAGTTCAGGGCATCGGTTGCGGAGAGGATAACGCCCATCTGGTGCCATGTCTGCGGCAGAGCATGGCAGAAGGCATGAACGGCACTATCAGGACGCGGCAGAAAACTGTCATTGGCGGCAAATAACACACCGGATGTGCCGAGCGAGGCAAAGGCCTGTCCGGCTTTCACTGTGCCGATACCACAGGCGGAGGCCGCATTATCTCCGGCACCACCAGCAACTGCTACATTTGGTGCCATGCCCCATTGCTGGTACAGCTCTGCGCGCAATGTGCCGGAAATGTCTGTGCCTTCGACAAGGCGCGGCATCTGGCTTTCATCAAGTTCTGTTGCTGCCAGCAGGTCAGTTGACCATTTGCGTTGTGCCACATCCAGCCATGATGTGCCGGAGGCATCGGACATTTCGCTGACATGTTCGCCGGTCAGCCACAGACGCAGATAATCTTTCGGCAGCAGGATCTTTTTAATGCGGGCGAAAATCTCCGGTTCATTGTCCTTCACCCAAAGCAATTTAGGCGCGGTAAAACCCGGAAAGACAATATTGCCGGTCAAGGCGCGGAATTGCGGATCAGTATCTAGTTGCGCAGCTTGGGCATGGCTGCGTGTATCATTCCAGAGAATGGCGGGGCGCAACACTTGATCCTGCTCATCCAGCAGAACCGCGCCATGCATCTGACCGGAAAGGCCGATACCACGCACATTCGAAAGCGCAGTGCCATGTTCCGCTTTTAGCCGGGTGATTGCTGCTTCTGCGGCTTTTATCCAGTCTTGCGGCTGTTGTTCTGACCAGCTTTGATGCGGGCGGGAGACATGGAGCTCTGCATGGGCAGAAGCGATAATTTTCTGCTCTTCATCAATCAGCAGTGCTTTGAGGCCGGACGTGCCGAGGTCAAGACCGAGATAAAATGCCATGCTGCTGATCCTGTGGCTGGAATTATGAACAGGCCGCAGCTAACGACAGAAACTTAATGCAGGCAATAGTTTTTATTCTTCATTGAGCGACATGCTTTCAATAGAAAATTCCATGCGATCAGCCGCAAAGCGTGTTGCTGAATATTCCACCGGCACGCCATTGGTATCGACATTGACCGACTGTGCGGTGAGCACAATCGCCCCCGGTGTGAGCTTCAGGTGCAGCAGATCCTGTCCGTTGGCGTGCTGTGCGGAAATCAGTGTGGATTTGCGGAAATAATCCTCAACGCCCGATTGCTTCAGTGCTTTTGTGACTGAGCCGCTGGCCTTGTAAAATTCATCAAATTGCGGAAAACGCTGTTGGTCGAACCAGCTATCGGACATGGAAACCGGCTGACCATCAGCAATGGACAGGGTTTCAAAATAATGCACCTGCACATTCTCATCACTGAGTTGCAAAGCATGGGCGACTTCGGCGGAGGGCTTTTCAATCCTGTGCGACAGGATGATCCGCTCCTGCTGTGTGATCTGTTCGGCCAGACTGGTTGACATGCGCGTGCGCTTGCTGATGGGATAGGTCAGGCGTTTGGCATTGGCGATAAATGTGCCACGCCCTTGCTCTGCCCGTAACACGCCTTCCTGTGTCAAAGCCGCAATCGCACTGCGCACCGTATGGCGGTTGACACCGAAACGAGCGGCCAGTGTCATTTCCGGCGGCAGTTTCTCGCCGCGCTTGAAATGTCCGTGTTTAATTTCCCTGCGAATTTCATCGGCAATCTGTCGCCAGACGGCCACACCGCTGTTTCGGGCGATTTTTGTTGTCTCTGCCATTTAATTTGCCGCAGCCCCGCTGATTGTCATGCGCTTGTCACTAAGAGCGTTTAAGACAATAATTAATGTCTAGTTGTATAGATAAATAGACAATTTAGAGCGATGTGTCAAATGAAGAATGAAACCGAGAATTTACCCGAAAAGCTGCAAGGCGAACGGCGCAAGGTTGCCGCTTTGCTGGCAAAGGCGGAATTGAAGGAGCTGGCTTCCTTCTGGAGTAATCAGGCAGAACAGCCACAGGTTGATGTGCTGCGCGGCCCTGAAACCGGACTGGTGATGGTGCGCGGCCGTATCGGCGGTGGCGGAGCACCGTTCAATCTGGGCGAAACGACAGTGACCCGTGCGACTGTGCGTGTGTCGTCCGGTACTTCCTCGGAAGGGCTGGTTGGTCACTCCTATGCGCTGGGACGCGATCATGAAAAAGCGCGTCTGGCAGCGATTGCCGATGCTTTGTGGCAGGCGCCGCAGAGCCGTGAGGCTGTTGAGCGTGATCTGTTGCAGAAAATTGCGCAGCGTCTTGATGTTCGTAGCACACAGCGTCGCCGTGAAGCCGCGGCAACGAAAGTGGACTTCTTCACCATGGTTCGGGGAGACGACTAATGGCTTTTGATAATCAGGCTTTTGAAGGTGGTTTCACTAACGCCGTTTATGATGCGCAGACCTGTTTCCGCGCATTGATGGATGCGCTGGCCAATCCGGGCACCATCCAGCCGTTGACAGCAGAAACGCAGCCGCCATTGCCGCTGACACCGGAACTCGGTGCCATTGCGCAGGCATTGTTCGACCATGATACCAAGGTTTGGCTCGACAGTCATTTGGCTGCAAGCAGCGCTGTGCGTGAATGGCTCGCATTCCAGACTGGTCTGGAGCTGGTGTCTGAAGTTGGTGAAGCGCATTTCGCGCTGGTCAGTGACGTTGCCCACATGCCGCCGCTGGATATTTTTGCCAAAGGCACATCAGAATATCCGGATCGCTCAGCCACTATCGTTATGGCGATCGAGGGCTTTGCAGGTGCGCAGACTTTGCAGCTTCAGGGGCCTGGCATTGAGCATGTCCGTGAATTTGCACCAAGTGCTTTACCGGTACGTTTCAATGAACAATGGGCGGCCAATACGGCCTTGTTCCCGCGTGGTGTGGATCTGGTTTTTGCAGCGCCAAAAACTGTTGCCGCACTGCCGCGCAGTACCAAACTCGTACCGACGCTGCTTCGCAGCTCATCACTCAAAAATGGCGGAAATTGAACCATGTATGTTGCAGTTAAAGGCGGTGAAGCCGCTATTCAGAATGCACATCAGTTGCTGGGTGACCGCCGCCGTGGTGACCGCTCAGTTCCGGCTTTGCAGCTGGAGCAGATCGTGGAGCAGCTGGGTCTGGCCGTTGATCGTGCTATGGCCGAGGGTGCGCTTTATGACCGTGAACTGGCAGCGCTGGCAATCCGCCAATCGCGCGGTGATCTGATCGAGGCGATTTTTCTGGTGCGTGCCTATCGCACAACTTTACCGCGCTTCGGTTATTCCGAGCCGCTGGACACAGCGCAGATGCTGGCAGAGCGCCGCATTTCTGCAACCTTTAAAGATCTGCCGGGCGGCCAGCTTCTGGGGCCGACCTTCGATTACACCCACCGCCTGCTGGATCCTGAAATGGCCGGTGATCATCCGGTGGCACAAGGTGTGCAGCGTGATGATGAAGTTGTTAATGAAGCTATGCCGCGCGTGACTGATATTCTCGGTGCCAATGGCATGATTGAGCCGGATGGTGAAATGCCGGAAGGCCATGTTCCGGGTGATCTGACCCGCGAACCGTGGACATTCCCGATGGAACGCGATCTGCGTTTGCAGGCTTTGGCACGCGGTGACGAGGGTTTCCTGCTGGCGCTGGGCTATTCCACACAGCGCGGTTATGGCCGCACGCATCCGTTTGTCGGTGAAATCCGCATCGGTGAAGTTGAGGTTGAGCTGGATGTGCCGGAACTCGGCGGTCTGGTATCGCTGGGCAGCATACAGGTCACCGAATGTCAGATGGTCAACCAGTTTGCCGGTTCCGCAACCCGTCCGCCGCAATTCACCCGTGGTTATGGTCTGGTTTTCGGTCAGAGCGAACGCAAGGCTATGTCGATGTCGCTCTGTGACCGTGCGCTGCGTACCGCAGAATTTGAAGAAGATATTACCGCGCCGGCACAGGATGAGGAATTTGTGATTTCCCACTCCGACAATGTGCAGTCGACCGGTTTTGTCGAGCATCTCAAACTGCCGCATTATGTGGATTTTCAGGCTGAGCTTGATCTGATCCGCCGTATGCGTGCCGAATATGCCAGCCACAATGCTGCCAATGATGCCCAGAAAGAAGCACAGAAGGAAGCCGCAGAATGAGCGTTCTGATGCAGTATAATTTTGCTTATCTTGATGAGCAGACCAAGCGGATGATCCGCCGCGCATTGCTTAAAGCCATTGCGGTGCCGGGTTATCAGGTGCCTTTTGCTAGCCGCGAAATGCCGATGCCTTATGGCTGGGGTACCGGTGGTGTGCAGGTGACCGCTGCGGTTTTGGGCGCTGACGATACGCTGAAAGTGATCGATCAGGGCGCGGATGATACCACCAATGCCGTGTCGATCCGTGCATTCTTCGAAAAGACCGCGCAAGTGAAAGTGACGACCCGCACGGAAGATGCAACCATCATCCAGACCCGTCACCGTATTCCGGAAGCACCGCTCAAAGAAGGCCAGATCCTTGTCTATCAGGTGCCGATCCCTGAGCCGCTGCGCTTTTTGGAGCCACGCGAGACAGAGACCCGCAAAATGCATGCGCTGGAAGAATACGGCCTGATGCATGTCAAACTCTATGAGGATATTGCCCGCCACGGCCATATCGCCACGACCTATGCCTATCCGGTGAAAGTCGAAGACCGTTATGTGATGGATCCTTCACCGACGCCGAAATTCGACAATCCAAAAATGCATATGTCACCGGCTTTGCAGCTGTTTGGTGCAGGACGTGAGAAACGTATTTACGCTCTGCCGCCTTATACCAAAGTGGTGAGCCTCGATTTCGAAGATCATCCGTTTGAGGTGCAGAAATTTGCTCAGCCTTGCGCCATGTGCGGTGCCAAGGGCGTCTATCTTGACGAAGTGGTGCTGGATGACAAGGGCGGCAGCATGTTTGTCTGCTCCGACACTGATTATTGCGAAACCCGACAGGCCGATGGTCACGTTGGCCATCTCTCTGCTGCAAGTCTGGAGGCAGCCCAATGAGCGATATAAATCATGATACGCCTTTGCTGCGTGTAAACGGACTGTCGAAATTCTATGGCAATCGCCTTGGTTGCAGCAATGTGTCCTTTGAGCTGTATCCGGGTGAAGTGCTGGCCATCGTTGGCGAGAGCGGCTCCGGTAAGACGACACTGCTTAACTGTCTTGCCACACGCTTGCAGCCTTCTGTCGGCGCTGTGGAATACCGGATGCGTGACGGCCAGTTCCGTGATCTGTACCGGATGAGTGAAGCTGAGCGTCGTTTTCTGATGCGCACCGATTGGGGCTTTGTTCACCAGAACCCTTCTGATGGTTTGCGTATGACTGTTTCGGCCGGCGCCAATGTCGGCGAGCGTCTGATGGCTGTCGGTGACCGCCATTATGGTAAAATCCGTGAAACTGCGACCGACTGGCTTGGTCGTGTGGAAATCTCTGCCGACCGTATTGATGACCAGCCGCGTGCATTCTCCGGGGGTATGCGTCAGCGTTTGCAGATCGCCCGCAATCTGGTGACTGCACCGCGTCTGATTTTCATGGATGAGCCGACCGGTGGTCTGGACGTATCCGTGCAGGCACGTTTGCTCGATCTGTTGCGCGGTCTGGTGGCCGATCTTGGTCTGGCTGCGATTGTTGTGACCCACGATCTGGCTGTGGCGCGTCTGTTGTCGCACCGCATGATGGTGATGAAAGACGGTCATATTATCGAAGCCGGTCTGACCGACCGCGTGCTGGATGATCCGCAGGCGCCTTATACGCAGCTGCTCGTTTCCTCGATTTTGCAGGTTTAATCATGACTATGCCCCTTATTGTTTCGGAAGTGGCAAAGAGCTTCACCATGCATTTGCAGGGCGGCATTAAATTGCCGGTGGTGAATAATGTTTTCTTTGCACTGAAAGCCGGTGAATGTGCTGTGCTTGGCGGCCCGTCCGGTGCCGGTAAAAGCTCTATCCTGAAAATGGTCTATGGCAATTACGCCGTGGACGAAGGCCAGATCATTCTGCGCCATCACGGCAAGCAGATTGATATTGCCTCGGCTGATCCGCGCACGGTTATGGCTGTACGCCGCGATACGATTGGTTATGTCAGCCAGTTTCTGCGCACTGTGCCGCGTGTCAGCGCACTGAATGTGGTGGCCGATCCGTTGTTTGCCCGTGGTGTTGATCGCGAGCAGGCGCAGGATAAAGCGCGTGAATTGCTGGCCATGCTCAACCTGCCGCCGCGTCTGTGGGATCTGCCGCCAGCTACGTTCTCCGGTGGTGAGCAGCAGCGTGTGAATATTGCCCGTGGGTTCATCACCGACCATCCGGTGTTGTTGCTTGATGAACCAACTGCCTCGCTTGATGCCAAAAACCGTGAAGTTGTTATGGAATTGATCCGTCGCAAAAAAACAGAAGGCGTGGCGATGCTCGGCATTTTCCATGATGAAGATGTGCGTGAAGCCGTGGCTGACCGTATCATCGACGTGACCGAGTTTGCTCCGGGTTATGTGCGTCAGGGAGCAGATGCATGACCAGATTGTCAGAACAGCCGTTTATCCATCCGGATACGGAAATTTCCGACAGCACATTCGGTCGCTATACGGAAATTGGTACCCGTTGTCGTATTTCTGAAACGGAAATGGGTGACTATTCCTATATTGAGCGCGATGGCATGGTCTGGTGCGCCAAGATCGGTAAGTTTGCGAATATTGCAGCCTCGGTGCGTATCAATGCCACCAATCACCCGATGTGGCGCGCAACGCTGCATCACTTCACCTATCGCGCCAATGATTACTGGCCGGATGCCGAGCAGGAAGCGGACTTCTTTGAATGGCGTCGCGCTCATGAAGTGACCATTGGTCATGATACATGGCTGGGACATGGCGTGACCGTTCTGCCTGGTGTTAAAATCGGCAATGGTGCGGTCATCGGTTCCGGTGCGGTCGTTTCCAAAGATGTGGCGCCTTATACGATTGTTGGCGGCGTGCCTGCCAAACTCATTCGTCAGCGTTTTTCCGATGCGATTGTTGAGCGTCTGGAAGCGCTCGCATGGTGGGACTGGGATCATCAGCGCCTGCGTGATGCACTGGATGATTTCCGCAAGCTTGAAATTGAAGCTTTTCTTGAAAAGCACGGCGGCTGATAGCCAAGCTGCTGAATCCAATAGCAGAACAGAGCCGCCGGAATTTCCGGCGGCTTTTTTGTCAAAAATCTGATTCAGAACTTTCATGGAAGTGTAATCTAACTTACATTTTCATTTCATATCACGCGCCTAATTTCGCAGGGAAATTGATAGAGGGCGCTGATGCTGAAGCTTGAAAATGTAACCCGTCGTTTTGGCGGCAATACTGCGGTTGCAGATGTTAATCTGGAAATTCCGCAGGGCCAGATGGTGGGGATCATTGGCGCATCCGGTGCCGGTAAATCCACTTTGTTGCGAATGATTAATCGTCTGATTGATACGTCTGACGGTTCGATTGTTTTCAAAGATCAGGACGTGTCGCGTCTGCGCGGTTCTGAGCTGCGCCGCTGGCGCAGTGATTGCGCAATGATTTTCCAGCAGTTCAATCTGGTGCCACGTCTTGATGTGCTGACCAATGTGCTGCTTGGCCGTCTTAATCAGCGTTCTACTGTGAAAAGTCTGATGGGCATTTTTTCCCGCGAGGAACGTGCGCAGGCCATCGCCAATATTGAGCGTTTGGACATTGTCAAAACCGCCTTGCAGCCAGCCGGAACATTGTCCGGTGGTCAGCAGCAGCGCGTGGCGATTGCCCGTGCGCTGATGCAGAGCCCGAAAGTTATCCTCGCCGATGAGCCGATTGCCTCGCTGGACCCGCGCAATGCGCAGGTGGTGATGAGCGCCCTGCGCGATATTAATCAGCGCGAAGGCCTGACAGTTATCACTAATCTTCATACGCTGGATACAGCACGCACCTATTGCGACCGGATTATCGGTATGCAGGGCGGACGCGTTGTATTCGACGGAACGCCTGCTGATCTGACACAGGCCGCAGCCCGCCGCATTTATGGTGCCGAAGCTGATGATGAAAGCTTCTCGGAAGCGGTGACATCCACAGCTCTGGAACAGCCTGCACCGGAAGCACCGGTCAGCCCGCAAGTGGCACGACAGGTCGCAAAGCTCGTTGCAGACGCACAGTAACACTTCATCTGAGCAGTTTCGGACGGAAAACCGGCATCCACTTTTCCTGAAACTGCTTCAACCAAAAACGATCATTGTTTAACAGGAGAATGGTTCATGACCTTCAAGAAGCTTTTGCTCGGCGCCGTTGCGCTGTCCGCAGTGGCAACCGCAACCGCAGCGCAGGCAGATAAGCCTGAAGTGTTCCGCGTTGGTATTATCGGCGGCGAAAACGAAGCTGACCGTCTGCGCAATTACCAGTGCATTATTGACCAGCTGCCAAAGGCAATCGGTGTTAAGGAAGTTAAACTGTTTCCTGCTGCCGACTATGACGGCGTTATTCAGGGTCTGCTCGGCGGCACACTGGATTATGCAGAGCTTGGCGCTTCCGGCTATGCCAAAATCTATCTGACCAAAGAAGATGCTGTTGAGCCGATCCTGACCACAGAACAGACAGACGGTTCGACCGGTTATTATTCGATCATGGTTGCCCGCAAAGACAGCGGCATCAAGACTGTTGCCGATATGAAAGGCAAGAAGCTTGGTTTTGCTGATCCGGATTCAACTTCCGGCTACCTCATTCCGGTAACTTCGCTACCAAAAGATCTCGATGGCGCGACGGTTAAAGATTATTTCAGCGAAACCGGTTTCGGCGGCGGCCATGAAAATCTGGTTCTGGCTGTAAAAGACGGCAAGTTTGATGCGGGTACAACTTTCGGTTCCGGCGTTGGCAGCTTCGATGAAGGTTACACATCCGGTAACCTGCGCAAGATGGTCGACAAAGGCCTGATCGATATGAAAGACTTCACAGAAGTCTGGAAATCCCCGCTGATCCCGAACGGCCCGATTGTTATCCGCACAGCGATTGACGCTGATCTGAAAGCCAAGTTCAAAACCTACATGATGGATTTGCCAAAGACCGATCCTGAGTGTTTTGCTTCCACAATGGGCGGCGATTTCAAGTCCTATATCGAAGTGAACAAAGATTTCTACCAGCCGGTTATCGACGCACGTAAGTCGCAGATCGGTCAGTAAGATTAAGTTGCGGCCAGTGTCAAAGAATGATGCTGGCCGCATTTTTGTATCCTTTTTAGAGCGTGTTGCGTTTGGTCTCTATTCACTGCGCTCGCTCTAACTCTTTGTTTTGTCGCATTATCGCGGGCGTCAAATGAAGTCATTTGACTGCGAAATGCTCTAGGCGGGCCCGATGACCCATACTGTTTCTAAGCCATCCCTGTCCGGTGAAGCCGCTTTGGTCGAGCAGCACTGGCGGGAGCTGTCCTCCCGACGTCGTACCTATACGCTGCTGATTATCGGTGGTTTGTTTCTGGCGCTTTCCGCATCTTTGTGGTTCGCCAATGAAAGCAATGCCGGTAAATTCTGGGAGCGTCTGCCGCATTTCTTCGACTTCGTCGGTGATATGGCGCCGCGTGACGGCTGGGAAGTCTGGCGGGCCTTGTTTGATCTGCCGTCACCTTATTTCGACGGTAGCCAGAAATATGATTATGAGGCAGGCCGCGTCTATCTGTTCGGCAGCAGTTTTTATATTCCTGAATATTTCTACAAGATGCTGGAGACGCTCAATATTGCCATGATGGCAACTTTGATCGGCTTTTTCTTTGGTTTCATACTGTGCTTCCTTGCGGCTAAAAACCTGACAACCAGCCGTGCGCTGCGTTTCTTTGTGCGCCGCTACATGGAAATTCTGCGTGCTTTTCCTGAAATTGTGATTGCCGGTTTCTTTGCCGCCATTCTCTCGCTGGGGCCAATTCCTGCGATTTTCGCGGTTGGTATCCATACGATCGGCGCGCTGGGTAAGCTGTTTTTCGAAGTGGTTGAGAATGCCGATATGAAGGCGGAAGAAGGTCTGCGTGCAGTCGGTGCCAACTGGTTTGAGCGCGTCGGCTTCGGCATTGTGCCGCAAGTCATGCCAAATTTCATGTCCTACGCCTTCCTGCGTTTCGAGATCAATGTCCGTGCATCCACCATTATCGGTGCGGTTGGCGGCGGTGGTATCGGTGAGGCATTGCGCCTGTCGATCGGCCATGGCCATCAGGCAAAAACACTGGCGATTGTGTTTCTGCTGCTCGTTACAATCATTGCGGTGGATCAGACCTCTGCATGGCTGCGCGGCCGTCTTGTCGGCGCTCAGGCCTTTCAGTTCGGAGCGTAAAAAATGACAGCTTTGACTTTAAACGCCGCTCAGATTGCTGATTACGAAAACCGCTATCCGCAGGTCTTTCGCCGCCCGTTTTCCAAGCGCTATACATTGCCGCTGATGGGTTTGGGCATTGTGCTCTATATGGCCTATAGCTGGTGGTTTTTTGCCATTGGCACAGTGCTGTCGGAAGGCCAGTGGGATCGTGCCGGAATTACTGCCCGTCAGTGGTATTCCTATGAAGTGCGCCCGACTATTCGCCTAAACACTGGTTTGAATGGTGATGAGGCAAAAGTAACCTATCCGCGTTTCTCGGTACTGGGTAAAAATCCTGATCCGGAATGGATCGAACAGCTCAATGGCCGTACCAGTGTGATTTTTGGTAGTTCGGAAGCGCTGCATCTCAGTGGCAATACTGTTGTCGTGGAGCATGGCGGCGAAGTGCTGAATGTGCGTATTGATGCTGATGCTGCCCGACCTGTTGATGATAAGCCGCTGCCGTCATGGGCATTGCTAAAAAATGATGAAGTGCAGGTGGATTTCGGTTTCTCCGGTGAAGCCCGTATCATGCCGGAGCGTATCACCGTTAATCGCCGTTTCTTCGGCTGGCCGAACTTTGTATTCGATACCAATTCGCCATTCTGGGGCAAATCAGCTGGTGAGGTTGCCTCGCTGATCGTCTCCGGTGAGCGTATCAAACCGGAAATGTCCAATCTGTCGCTGGCTTTTGACAATATCTGGAATAATGCTGAATGGCAGCATGGCGATGTCTGGATCAAGATGTTGCAGACGATTGTCATGGCTTTTGTCGGTACGCTGTTTGCCGGTATGCTCGCGCTGCCGCTGGCCTTCATCGCCGCGCGTAATATTACGCCGAACTTCTTCGCCAATCAGATTACCAAGCGCCTGTTCGACTTCCTGCGCTCCGTCGATATGTTTATCTGGGCATTGTTTTTCACCCGTGCTTTCGGACCGGGGCCGCTGGCTGGTATTTCGGCGATCTTCTTCACCGATACCGGTACGCTGGGTAAACTCTATTCAGAAACGCTGGAAAATATCGATGATAAACAGCGTGAAGGTGTGAAATCGGTTGGTGCATCACCGGCAAATGTGCAGCGCTACGGTGTTATTCCGCAGGTGATGCCGGTCTTCCTCAGTCAGATGCTGTATTTCTGGGAGTCCAATACCCGTTCGGCAACGATTATCGGTGCTGTTGGTGCCGGCGGTATCGGTCTGAAACTTTGGGAAGCCATGCGCACCAATTCCAATTGGGCAAATGTTGCCTATATGGTGATCCTCATTCTGATCGTGGTGTTTGTATTTGATGCCATTTCCAATGCGCTGCGCTCACGTTTGACCGGTGATC
>NZ_ANNO01000154.1:0-16256 GCF_000409565.1 Pseudochrobactrum sp. AO18b | reverse complement strand
GTAGGCCACAGCTGTCCTGCATGATCACAGCGATCATGCAGGACAGTTTTGGTTAGCAGGAAAATTTCGATGACACGCGACACGCGCCCTTCCGATATCGTTTTTAAAAATGCCCGCATCATCCTTGAGGATGAAGTTATCACCGGTACAATCCAGATCCGTGACGGAAAAATCGCTGATATCAGCGCTGGAAACGGCATTAGCGGTGAAGATTTCGGCGGCGATTATCTGATGTCGGGTGTTGTTGAGCTGCATACCGATCATCTTGAACACCATTATGCACCGCGCCCGAAAGTACGCTGGAATGCAGATGCGGCACTGATGGCGCATGATGCGCAGATTGCTGCTTCCGGCATCACCACAGTATTCGACGCGCTGCGCGTGGGCCTTGACGGCGACACGGATATTAACTCCGACGACATGGTGCTTCTTGCCGGTGCGATTGCCGATGGCCAGAACAATGGCCGCCTGCGTGCAGACCACTATCTGCATTTGCGCTGCGAAGTGTCTTCGCCGAATTGCCTCGATGCGTTTGAACTGTTTGAGCATAATCCTCAGGTGAAGATTGCCTCCCTCATGGATCACGCGCCGGGACAACGCCAGTTTGCCAGCCTTGAAGCCTATAAGACCTACTATATGGGCAAGCAGAAAATGACGCAGGCCGAGTTTGATGCGTTCTGTGATCGTCGTGTGGCGGAATCTGTGGCTCATGCAGACCGTTTCCGTAAAGAAATTGCTGCCCGTTGTCAGGCCAAGGGTATTTCGCTTGCCAGCCATGATGATGCGACACTTGCCCATGTGGATGAAGCGATTGAGCAGGGTATTCATGTGGCCGAATTCCCGACAACGCTGGAAGCAGCCAAAGCCTCGAAAGAAGCCGGTATGGCTGTGCTGATGGGCGCACCGAATATTGTGCGTGGCTCATCCCATTCCGGCAATGTCTCGGCACGTGATCTGGCTTCTGCCGGTCATCTCGATATTCTGTCATCCGATTATATTCCTTTCAGCCTTGTGCAGGCAGTTTATACACTGCCGCAACTGGTTGATGGCTATACGCTGCCGCAGGCGATCAATCTGGTTACCCGCAATCCGGCTAAAGCTGTCGGTTTTACAGATCGCGGAACACTTGCATCGGGCAAACGGGCTGATATGGTTCGCGTTCATATGCAGAATGCGATACCGGTGGTACGTTCAGTATGGCGGGAAGGGCAGCGCGTACTCTGAGTGCGGTTGCAATATTGAGTGACGGAATGAATGGAATGACCGGTATTTTTGTTGCCGTTGTGGGGCCGAGCGGCGCGGGCAAAGACACAATCATCGACTATGCACGCACACGCCTGCCGCAGGATGGCAGCTATCATTTTGTGCGCCGCGTCGTGACCCGTGATGCCCATGGCAATACGGAAGATCATGATACATTGTCGGAAGCGGCATTTCTGGAAGCGGTTGAGCGGTCAGAATTCTGCATGCACTGGCAGGCGCATGGCCTCTATTACGGGCTGCCTGCCTCGGTGGAGCAGGTGATTGAAAATGGCGGCGTGGTTATCGCTAATTTGTCACGCAAAGTTCTGCCGCAACTGGCCGCGCGTTTTCCGCGCGTGGCGATTGCCCATATTACCGCAACTCCGGAAGTGCTGGCGCAACGTCTTGCATCGCGCGGGCGCGAAACACCGGAATCCATAGCGCTGCGCTTGCAGCGTCAGGAACCGGTTGAAGCCGGTGATGTACCGGTCTGGGTGATTGATAATTCCGGTGATGTGGCCTCGGCGGGTGAGGCTTTTACCAGCCAGCTGAATACCTGCCGCAGCTGATTTAGCTTTAACTATGCGATAAAAATAATTCAGGGCAGTTTCGGGAAAACGAAACTGCCCTGATCTTTATGGTTTTTCCGGTGCCGGCCTGTCATCGTCATCTGGCAGGAAAATCCGGTTGGCAGCTCCGTCCATATCCTCATATTGCCCGCTTTTCAGTGACCATAAAAATGCTGCGAGCCACATGCCGCCCAAAAACAGGGCAATGGGTATGAGGAAAATCAATATATTCATAATCTCAGGCCTTTTGTCGCTTCAGCAGGCTTAAAGGAGAGGCTGTTTTCTGGCCTTGTTTTTTACCTGCCTTCAGGCGAAGGGCGTTGCTGACCACGAGGATCGAAGACAGCGACATGGAGAGCGCTGCAATCAAAGGCGTGACATAGCCGAACAGCGCAATGGGTACGGCAATAATATTATAGATCAGTGATAATGCAAAGTTCTGACGGATCAGTTTGCCTGCCTCACGGGAGATTGCCACAGCCAGCGGTACGGCTGTCAGACTGTCATGCAGGAAGACGAAATCCGCAGCATTACGGCCAATATCCGCCGCCGTTGCCGGTGCCATCGACACATAGGCAGACATCAGGGCAGGCGCATCATTCAGCCCGTCACCGACCATCAGCACTTTATGGCCTTCATTGGTACGCTCGGTCACCAATTCTGATTTATGGGCAGGCAGAATTTCCGCGCGGTATTTCTCAATACCAAGCTGACGGGCAAGGGCGCTGACCGTCTTTTCTTTGTCACCGGAGAGAATTTCCACGCTGAGTTTTTCGTCTTTCAGCGCCTGAACAGAGCGTGCAGCATCATCACGCGGGCTGTCTTCAAAACGGAAGGCTTCGAGCAAAGTACCATTGCGGCTCAGCACGGTTTCTGTGCCGGTGCTGGCATTGTCCTGTGAAACATCTTCAACTGCCCAGTCACGGCGACCAAGACGATAAATATCCTGCCCCATACGGGCTTCGATACCGGCACCGCTTACTTCTTCAATCAGATCAAAACGGATGTTTTTTGCCGGATTGGTGAAGGCTGTCAGCGCACGCGACAGCGGGTGACGCGAATAGAGTGCGAGTTCTGCAGCCAGTTCCAGCGCATTCTGATCGAGACTGCCGCGCTCCATGAGCTGTGGCTGGCCGAGTGTCAGCGTGCCGGTCTTGTCAAACATCACACTGTCAATTTCGGCCATACGTTCCATAGCGGAGCCGTCTTTGACCATGATGCCGTTTTCAAACAGGCGACGTGCGGCCACAACCTGCACAATCGGCACAGCCAAGGCCAGTGCACAAGGACAGGTAATAATCAGCGTGGTGATCGCGACATAGGTGGATTTGTACCAGTCGCCGCTCAGATAAAGCCAGACGACAAAAGCCAGAAATGCAGTGGTGTGGACAAGCGGCACATAAAGTGCGGAAGCACGGTCTGCCAGCTGGCGGTAACGGGCGCGGCCACCTTCTGCGGCATCCATCAGGCGCACCATTTCCGCGAGGAAAGAACTATCAGCAGAGGCGGTGGCTTTAATGGTCAGCGGCGCGGTCAGGTTCATGGTACCTGCACGGATTTTCGATCCTTGTGTCACCGGAACCGGCACACTTTCACCGGTCGCAATTGAACAATCGAGATCAGAACGGCCGCTTTCAACAATCGCATCGACAGGCACGCGCTCACCAACGGCCAGAATGATGCGCATAGACGGGCGGATATCCGCAATCGGCATGAAGCTGTGCTGGTTATCATCACCGATCACCACGGCGCCGCGTGCCGCCAGCTGGCTTAAACCTTTCACTGCAGAGCGGGCGCGTTCGCGCATCACATGATCCAGCGTGCGGCCGATCAGCAGGAAAAACAGCAATGTCGCCGAGGCGTCGAAATAAGCATGCTGGCCGGAATTGAGCGTTTCATAAACGCTCATCGCAAAGGCAAGGGTGATCGCCAGCGAAATCGGCACATCCATATTGCTGCGGCCGTGTTTCAGCGCATTCCATGCAGACATATAGAAAATACGACCGGAATAAACCAAAGTCGGCAGTGCAATCAGGCCGGAAAGCCAATGGAACATATCACGCGTTGCGGCATCCGCACCGGACCAGACCGACACAGAAAACAACATAATATTCATCGAGGCAAAACCGGCAACCGCCAGCGCAATCAGCAGGCGGGAAAGCTGCGGATCTTTATCATCACCCAGCTCGAAAATATGAGCGGGATATCCGGCTTTTTGCAAAGCATCAATCACATGCGGCGGTTCAATCCCGTCTTTCCAGCGGACAGATACCCGTTTGGACGAAAGATTGACACGCGCATAACTGACTTCAGGCAAAGCATTCAGCGCAGTCTCAACAGTCTGAATGCACAATCCGCAATGAACAGAAGGGACAGACAGGTCAAGTTGGCGCTGACCATCGCCGAGTGTGCGGCTCGCCAGCAGTAATTCTTCCGGACGATAATCCGCAGCGGAAAACTGAATGCCGGAACCACAGCAACTCATTGCGCTGATCCTTGTGCCGGCTGGTTGTCTGCGGTGATGGTGAATTTACCACCGGCAATATTCACACGGTTGACCTGACGGTAAGGCAGATCAAGTCCGGCATAGGTATTGATTTCAACCACCCAGTTTCCGTCTTTCAGATCGGCTTCTGCGGTGAGAACATTATTGCCAGCCGGCATCAGGTTCAGGATCTGGTCTTCTTTTTCATTCACCGGCCTGCGGAAAACAGCCGTTGCCCCAAGCGCTTTAACAGGCGCACCATTGGCATCGGTCAGGCTATAGCTGACAATCCCGTCTTTAAAATCCAGATTTTGTTTCCAGTTGAGCGCGGCATGTTCTTTGCCGAGCTGGGACTTCTCATTAAACTCCTGACTGGCAACATAGGAGTTCTGAACAACAAGGCCGGACCAGCTGCGGATTGCCGATGTGGCCATGATAACATTCACGATAATAATCACCCCGAAGAAAGCGATCATAATCGCAAGCATGTGCCAGCCGGTAAATTCGCGTCCCTGAGGGGCAGGGGAAGACGTATTTTGCTTTATCATCACGTTTCTCCGTTATCAGCGCTTTTCAGGGGCAATGAAAGTGGCTTTATAGGTTGCTGACTCGGTTCCGTTAACATCACGGACTGTCATGGTGAATGGTGTGCTGCCCGGAGGGACTGCGGTCTTAGGCAGGACAACGAACACTTTCAGGGTTTTCAGACGATCCGGTTCGGCGTTGAAAATATGGCGGCCTGAACCGTCTGTTGCCTGATCGGCCACATGCACTTCTGCTTGTGACAGGCCGTCAATAATCAGCTCAAACTGGCGTGGTTCATTGACCATATTCAGCAGCTTGACCGTATAGCCGTTGCGGATAGAGCCATCGGACAGCAACACATATTGCGGGTTACGATCCTGCAGCACATTGATGCCGATCCGTTCGCGCATCAGCAAAGTTGTAATCAGCGCCACACCGATCAGTGCCCAGATCGAGAAATAGAACAGGCTGCGCGGGCGGAAAATTTTGGACATTTTCAGCTGCTGCACCTTGTCATTAAAGGTGTTTTTAGCTTCATAAATCCGTGTCGGTTCAATCGGTGTTGTGCCGTTATTGGTCGCCAGCGCCATATTGGCATCATAGTCGGACAGCGTGGAATAGGAGATCAGGCCGCGTGGCTTGCCGATTTTGTCCATAACCGAGTTACAGGCATCAATACACAACGCACAGGTAATGCATTCCAGCTGCTGACCGTCGCGGATATCAATCCCCATCGGGCAGACGGCCACACAGGCATTACAATCTACGCAATCGCCGACACTCTCACCGGCAGCAATGGCTTTTTTGGAATTACGGGTGCGTGGCTCACCGCGCCAGTCATTATAGGTCACTGTGAGTGAGTTTTCATCGAGCATGGCTGCCTGAATGCGCGGCCAAGGACACATATAAGTACAGACCTGCTCACGCATCAGCCCGCCGAAAACATAGGTGGTGGCGGTCAGAATAGCGACAGTGATATAGGCGACCATAGCGGCCTGACCGGTCACAAATTCCATCAGCAGTGTTGGTGCATCTGCGAAATAGAAAATCCATGCACCACCGGTCATAACGGCGATAGCCAGCCAGATTGTATGTTTGGTGACGCGTTTTACAAGCTTATTGGCCGTCATCGGGGATTTGTCGAGTTTGATACGGGCATTGCGGTCGCCTTCAACGGCGCGCTCAACGACCAGAAACAGATCAACCCATACAGTCTGCGGGCAGGTATAGCCGCACCAAGCGCGTCCCGCGACACTGGTGACAAGGAACAGGCCGATACCGGCCATAATCAGCATACCGGCAACGTAGTAGAATTCCTGCGGCCAGATTTCGATGAAGAAGAAGTAGAAACGGCGATGTGCAATATCAATCAGCACCGCCTGATCGGGGGCGTAAGGTCCGCGATCCCAGCGCAGCCAAGGCGTGAGATAGTAAATGCCGAGTGTGATGAACATGATAATCCACTTGAAACGGCGGAAATCACCACTCGCTCGTTTCGGGAAAACCTTGACACGCGCGGCATATAGAGAGCCGCGTTTCTCAGACGAATTCACCGCCTGCGCATCGATACGTTCAAATTCACCAACATCTGACATGGTACACTCCGGGGGCTAGAGCTGTTTGCGTTCAGATTGAAGTATGGCGCTTGCTCTAGATTCTTTATTTCATCGCATTAACACTGCGCTCATTGAGGGCATTTGAGCGCGGAATGCTTAAGGGCAGTCTGAGAACTGAAATGGTCTTATAAAACTGCACTCAAATCACTCAGAGCGGGTTCCGGTTATCGGTACAGAAATCCGCGCTGAGTTTCTAAGGTTTCATCAGAGCCCCGTTTTTCAGATTATATCTGCGGGGCTTGCTGATTTTTTGAGCACCGGCCGGAATATTTTACACCAATATTTTACACCGGCCGGCCATGACTTGAAACAGGGCGTTTTTACTCACCGCCACCCAGAGAGTGGACATAGATTGCCAGCTGCTTCACAGTTGTGTCGCCCAGACGGCCTTCCCATGCAGGCATTACACCATGCTTGGGATTTCTCACCTGTTTGGCAATTTCTGCTTCACCTGAACCGTAGAACCAGATCGCATCGGTCAGATTTGGCGCGCCGAATTCCTTATTGCCCTTGGCATTTTCGCCATGACAGGCAGCGCAGTTTTCAGCAAAAACCTGTTTGCCTGCCGGTATCAGACTTGCATCATGCGGTGTCGATGTCAGGCTGGTGACATAGGCCGCCACATCACGGATCTGCTGTGGCTCAAGAATGTCGCCATAGGCAGGCATTTCGGAGATGCGTGTTTCTTCGTCATCCTTGGAGCGCACGCCGTGGCGTACAGTCTGCAGGATTTCATCAATAGAACCGCCCCACAGCCAGTCATCATCATTCAGGTTCGGATAGCCTGGCGCGCCCTGCGCACCGGAACCATGACACTGAACACAGTTCACACGGAATGCCGCTGCACCGCCTGCAATTGCAAACTGGTTGAGCTGCGGATCAGCTATAATTTCCTGAACGGATTTTTCTTTAATAGCTGCCAGAATATCCTGACGTTCACCCTGAATTTTGGTGTTTTCTTTCCAGAAATCACCACGGCTCGACCATTCCAGCAGACCGGAAGTAGCGCCGTTGATGAGTGGCCATGCCGGATAGGCAACAGTATAGGCAATCGCCCAGACAATGGTTGCATAATAGGCATAGAGCCACCAGCGTGGCATCGGATTATCAAGTTCCTTGATGCCGTCCCATTCGTGGCCGGTTGTTTCAACGCCTGTTACATCGTCAATTTGCTTATCAGTCATTGTTTTCGTCCTTGAACGGAATGGCTTTCGCAGCATCGGCAGCCTGTTTGCTGCCTGGACGGAAGGCGAAGAAGACAACAAAGAGGAAGAAGAGGAACATGCCTAACAGCCCCCAGCTGTCGGCAAAGTGGCGCATGGTTGTATAATCCATGATGAACCTCCTTAACGCGACTTCGGTGACTGGTCGTAAGTTGAGAAATCAACCAGAGTACCCAGCATCTGCAGATAGGCAACAAGCGCATCCATCTCGCTGACAACCTTCGGATTACCATCGAAATCGCCGGTCTTGGCTTTAGGGTAGCGGGCAAGCAGAGCCTCTGTATCGGCTTCCGGATCAGCCTGCGCTTTCATATCCGCCAATGCATTGTCGACCATTTCCTGATTATAAGGCACGCCGACAGCAATATTGGCTTTCAGATTGCCGGTAATGCCGGACATATTCAGCGGCGTGTTCATCAGGAATGCATAGCTCGGCATAACCGATTCAGGCACCACATCGCGCGGCTCAATCAGATGCTGAACATGCCATTCATTCGAGTAGCGGCCGCCGACACGGGCAAGATCAGGCCCCGTACGCTTCGAGCCCCACTGGAACGAATGGTCATACATGCTTTCAGCTGCAAGGCTGTAATGGCCGTAGCGCTCCACTTCATCACGGAACGGACGGATCATCTGCGAATGGCAGGTATAGCAGCCTTCGCGGATATAGATGTCACGGCCAGCCAGCTCCAGAGGAGAGTAGGGGCGCATGCCCTCTACTTTCTCAATGGTGTTTTGCAGGTAAAACAGCGGGGCAATTTCCACTATACCGCCGACAGTGACCACAACCAGCGAACCGATCAGCAGTAAAGTAGCGTTTTTTTCAATCAGCGAGTGTTTTTTGAGAATAGACATAACTCACCTGCTCCTTATTCTGCCGGTTTCAAATACGGGCCGGTATTGGTGTCTGAGATTGGTGTCGAGCCCGGAATTGCGGCCTCCTCTCTCAGATCGCCCTTGATGGTCTTGTAGACGTTCCAGGCCATCACAAGTCCGCCCGCCAGATACATCGTGCCGCCAAGTGTACGGATGACATAGTAAGGGAACATTGCGAGTACTGTTTCGGCGAAGGAGTAAACCAGGAAGCCCTGATCGTCATATTCGCGCCACATCAGACCCTGCTGGATACCGGCAACCCACATGGAAGCGGCATAGAGCACGATACCAAGTGTAGCCAGCCAGAAGTGCCAGTTGACCATGCGCACAGAATAGAGACGTTCACGGTTCCACAGACGCGGTACAAGGAAGTACACGGCCGCAAAAGTGATCATACCATTCCAGCCGAGCGCACCCGCATGAACGTGACCGATGGTCCAGTCTGTATAGTGCGACAGCGAGTTAACGGCCTTAACCGACATCAGCGGGCCTTCGAAAGTTGCCATACCGTAGAAGGCAATAGCAGCAACCATCAGACGGACAACCGGATCAGTACGGATTTTATCCCATGCACCGGAAAGCGTCATCAGACCGTTGATCATACCACCCCATGACGGCATCCACAGAACGATGGAGAAGACCATGCCAAGTGTCTGTGCCCAGTCAGGCAGCGCTGTATAATGCAGGTGGTGAGGACCGGCCCAGATATAGAGGAAGATGATCGACCAGAAGTGCACAATCGACAGACGGTAGGAATAGACCGGACGATTGACCTGTTTCGGCACGAAATAATACATCATCGCGAGGAACGGCACGGTCAGGAAGAAGGCCACGGCATTATGGCCGTACCACCACTGGGTCACCGCATCCTGTACGCCGGAGAAAGCCGAATAGCTTTTCACGCCGAGGAAAGAGACCGGAATTGCCAGATTGTTGATCACATGCAGCATGGCAATGGTGATGATGAAGGAGAGGTAAAACCAGTTGGCCACATAAATGTGCGGTTCTTTACGCTTCATCAGCGTGCCCATGAAGATCACGAGATAGACAACCCAGACAATGGTCAGCCAGAGATCGACATACCATTCCGGTTCAGCATATTCACGCGACTGGGTGATGCCGAGCAGATAGCCGGTGCCTGCCATGACGATGAACAGGTTGTAGCCCCAGAAAACGAACCATGCCAGATCGCCGCCGAAAAGACGCGCACGGCAGGTACGCTGCACCACATAGAAAGAAGTGGCGATCAGGGCGTTACCGCAGAAGGCAAAAATAACAGCTGATGTGTGAAGAGGGCGGACACGGCCAAAATTTAGCCATGGTCCCAGATTCAAATCAGGGAATGCGAGCTGCGCAGCAATGAAAACACCAACGAGGAAGCCGATAACACCCCAGAATACTGTGGCAATGACACCGTAACGGATCGGACCGTCCATATAAACGGACTGATCTTCCTTCACAGGCTTCAGACTGTAATCTGCATTACGCAGCAGTAAGACTGTAAAAATCACAAGAGTGAAAAACAGAACCCACATATGGCTTCTGAATAATGGATCATGCGTAAACCCCGCGGCCAGCAGTGCTAAAAAAGCACCGAGCCCGGAGATTACAATTCCCGCAGCGTAATTCATGAAAAATCCCCTCGCGCGCGCAACTTATCCTGCCCGCAAATTACAGAAATGCCTGCAATTCGAGCAATATAGCGGGTATTATATGCGACGGAAAAATTTAGTCATTGATTTAAATCAAGTACGGCCGGTGACAGGGCATGTATAAATGAAGCGTTTTTTGCGTGATTTTCCGCTAATTCGCAGCATATTGACGGAGATAATGGCTTCGGGTTTTGTTGTTTGCGAAATAATTTAATTATGACAATGTGATATGTAGAATTTTCTATAAATATCATATAGTTGTCTGATAAATTCTCATACCTTTATTGCTGTATTTACAGAAATTTCTGAAATAAATGTAGGAAATTATTTAGATTTTTCAGTTCTGAACCGGATCGGGGAATAGTCGTTTAAGCTTTGAAAATTCAGCCGGAACAGGGGCGTTGTGTCTTGCTGCGCAGGGTGGGGCTGATTGTCGCTGAGGCGGTGCCGGTGGCCGTTCAGGCGCCGGTTTTAATGGTACTGTAAAGTACAGCAGGGGCTCGGATCGCTCCAGTCTGGAATGATTCTCATCTCTACAGAGCTGTTTGTGCAGGTAAAATCACAGAAAACAGTACCAATTTGGCATTGATAGTTACGTTGCCGATGTTTTTCATTATGCAAAATTGCTATCAATTTATGCAATTTTCGTCTGGTAAATTGTCAACATTTGCAGCGCGGGCTCTTGCTTTGGTACCAGTTTTTTGCAAGCATGTTCTTAACAAACAAAAATAACTGCTGACGGACTGACCGGTCAAAAGCCCGGGAGTAACCGAACAGTACAGGGGAATAAAAAAGCCACCGGATCTCGTATGAGTGAGGCTTTTCCTCAGCTCAATCATTAACCTTCCCGATCTTCATATCGGTAGGGCTCGCTGAATTATGTCTTGTCTTCCTTGAAGGCAGGGTGCTGGGAGATAGACAGAGTATGGAATATGCAGATCTCGTCCTTGCGGGCGGGCGGATTTTTTGCGGCCTTAATGAAGGTTTTGTTGAGGCGCTTGCAATTGCTGACGGTAAGGTTCTGGCAACCGGTACTACAGCTGAGATTGAAGCACTGACCGGTGAAAAGACACGACGTGTCGATCTGGGCGGACGTGTTGCGGTGCCGGGGCTCAATGATGCCCATATGCATCTTCTTATGCTTGGCATAGGTATGAACGAGATCAATCTGCGTCCTGAATCGGGTGCGCGCAGTCTCGAAGAGATTTTCAAACGTATTGCGCAGGAAGTGGCTGTGAAACCGGCGGGTGAATGGATCCGTGGCGGCGGCTATGATCATTTTGAACTGAGTGAACAGCGCCATCCGACCATTGAGGAACTGGATGCGATTGCGCCCGATCACCCGGTTTATATCACCCGTACCTGCGGTCATGTCGGGATTGCCAACAGCGCAGCCATGCGTCTGGCAAATATTACCCACGATACACCAAGCCCGTCCGGTGGCCTGATTGAAAAGCGCAACGGCAAATTATCCGGCCTGCTCGCGGAATCCGGTATGCGCGTGGTCACGGATAAAATCCCGCCACTGAGCCGTGATGAGTTGAAAGCCGCGATTACCCGCGCAGCCGGTTTCATGCTCTCTCAGGGTTTCACCAGCGTGATGGATGCCGCTGTCGGCATGGGCTATGGTATGGAAGAACTCCATGCCTATGAAGAACTGGCTTCCGCCGGTGAGTTGCCAATCCGCACATGGGTCTGCATTTATGGCAATCATGACGGTATCGGCGATCAGGCGCATGCACAGGGTTTCCGTGCCAAACGCCAGACAGGCAAGTTGCGCTACGGTGCAATGAAAGTTTTCTCGGATGGCAGTGCCGGTGGTCTGACAGCCGCTATGAGCGAGCCATATGTGGCAGGCGATCCGAATAATTTTGGTATTTTCTGCTATTCCGATGCGGAAATGCACAAGTCCCTCAAGCATTATCATGAACTTGGCTATCAGCTGGCCATTCATGCGATTGGTGATGCGGCGATTGAACAGGTACTGTCCGGTATTGAGAATGCCGATAGCGCAGAACATCCGATTAAATCCCGTCGTCACCGTATTGAACATTGCGGCTTCCTGAGCGACGGGCAGATTGAGCGTATGGCAAAGGCCGGTATTGATCCGGTACCGCAGCCGATGTTCATCTATGAATTTGGTGATCTTTATGTCGCTAATCTGGGTGAAAAGCGTGCCCATGCATCCTATCCGATGCGCAAATGGGTGGATGCCGGTCTGCATCCGGCAGCGTCTTCCGATGCGCCGGTTACTTCCACCAATCCGTTCCAGAATATCTACACGCTCGTCACCCGGAAGACCAAGGTCGGTTCGGTGATCGGCGGTGACCAGTGCCTGACACGGGAAGAGGCGATCCACGCTTACACGCATTTCGGTGCCTATACGCAATTTGCTGAGAATGAAACCGGACGTCTGGTGGCAGGCATGGCGGCGGATGTCGCCGTGTTGTCGAAGGATATTTTTACCTGTGACGTGGAAGAAATCCGCAGTGATGTGGTCTGCGATATGACCGTGCTGGATGGCAAAGTCGTTTTCGAGCGGCAGGTGTAACTGTTCAGGTTCGGGGCGCGTTAGCGCGCCTTGAACCGGCAGCCAGAGAAAGGCAATTTCATGCTTCGGCACACGTTACAACGTCTGCTTCTCGCTTTACCGGTCATGTTCGGTGTGCTGCTGCTCGGCTTTTTGCTGATGCAGGTGGTGCCGACCGATCCGGCACAGGTGCGTGCAGGACCCACTGCGACACAGGAACTGGTTGAAGCCATCCGCCGTGATCTCGGTCTCGATCAGCCTTTGTGGAAACAGTTCTTCTATTATATCGGCCGCCTGATGCAGGGCGATCTCGGCGTTTCGATTATCAATAATGTGCCGGTCTCGCAGGAACTCGGTGCCACAATCGGCCCGACACTGGAGCTGATGGTTGCATCCCTCATCTGGGCTATTCCGCTCGGCATTCTGCTCGGAACTGTGGGCGCTTATTATCGTGGCTCGCTGTTGGATCGCTCCATAATGGCTGTGTCTGTTGCCGGTGTTTCGATCCCTGTGTTCTTTCTAGGTCTGGTACTGGTCTGGTTGTTCGGCTTTAAATATCCGATCCTGCCATTTACCGGTCGTCTCGGGCCGTTATGGACATGGGAAGGTTTCACCAGCATCATTCTGCCTGCGATCACGCTGGGCGGTGTGTTTGTCGGCCCTGTTGCCCGTATGACCCGTACATCCGTGCTGGATGTGCTGGGTGCAGATCATATCCGTACTGCACGCGCTAAAGGTCTGAAAGAGTGTAAGGTCGTTACCCGTCATGCGCTGCGCAATGCGCTGGTGCCGGTGGTGACACTGATCGGTTTGCAGATCGGCTTCCTGCTCGGCGGTGCTGTGGTGGTTGAGACCGTGTTCTCATGGCCGGGCATTGGCCGTCTGGCAGTCGGTGCGATTTTGTCCAGCGATCTGCCAATGGCGCAGGGCACGATTATCGTAATGTCTCTCGGTTTTATTCTCGTCAATCTGGGCGTTGATATTCTCTACGCTGTGCTCGATCCGCGTGTGAGAGGTGCATGATGACCAGTCTTGCAAAAACAAATGTTGCGGATGCAGCGCAACCGGCAGAGCAGGAAATTGCTTTCAAGCGTGTCAGCGTATTGCGTATGCTGCTCTCCGATACCGGCTCGGTCATTGCTCTGACCCTTGTGGCACTGACCTTGTTTTGCGGTCTGTTCGCCCCGTGGCTGGCACCGGAAGACCCTTATGGCGGCAATCTCGGTATGATGCTGAAGCCGATCGGTGAGGCAGGATATCTGCTCGGCACTGACGGGCAGGGGCGCGGCATGGTCACACGTTTGCTCTACGGCATTCGCACCACGCTGTTCATGGGCTTTGTCTCGGTGTTCTTCGGTTGTGTGGTCGGCGGGATTATCGGTTTCGTGGCGGCTTATTACACCCGCTGGAGCGGCGTGCTGATGCGTTTCATGGATGTGTTGCTGTCCTTTCCGGCCATTTTGTTTGGCTTGGCAATTGCCGCAATCTTTGGCCCGGGTCTCACAGCCGTTATCATTGCGCTGTCAATTGCGACCGTGCCTTTGATGGCGCGTGTGGTGCGCGGTGGTGCGATTGTGGTGTTGCAGCAGGATTATATTGAAAGCGCGCATTCGCTCGGCATGTCCGACAGCCGCATCATTTTCAAATATGTGCTGCCGAACTGTCTGTCATCGATCTTCGTGTTTGTAACGCTTCGTTTCGGACAGGTGATCCTGCTCGGTGCGGCGCTATCCTTTATCGGCCTTGGCGCACAGCCGCCGACAGCGGAACTCGGTGCTATGGCATCGGAAGGGCGTAACTTCCTGTTCTTCGCACCGCATGTCTCGGTTCTGCCAAGTCTGGTGATCTTCATTATCGTTCTGGCGTTTAACGTGCTGGGGGATTCCCTGCGTGACGCGCTCGATCCGAAATTACGTAAATAATCATTTTTGGCGGCGGATCACTGCACAGAACAGTGGGCGCCTCATCAGGAGGACTAAAATGAGAAAATATCTGACTGCCACTCTCGTCGCCGGTGTTGCTGCCAGTGCCGTTTTGTCCGGTGCAGCCTATGCCCAGACTAAGGCGCCATTGTCGATCCTGCGCGTGATCGATGCGGATAATTACGATCCGATCCGCTCCACCGCAACCGCTATGGTTGAAGTGATGGCGATGCTGGGCGACACGCTGGTCTCGCTCGATTTTGACATGAAAACCGTCAAGCCGGGTCTTGCGGAAGCATGGTCGGTTTCTGAAGATGGTAAGACTTACACCTTCAACCTGCGTAAGGATGTGAAATTCTGCGACGGCCGTCCGATGACCGCTGCCGATGTGGTCTATACGATTGAGCGCTGGCAAAACCCGGAAAAACGCTCCCCGACTGCCTTCCGTGGCGGTAAGGTCAAGAGTGTAACCGCTAAAGACGATTACACCGTGATCTATGAGCTGGAAGAGCCGTATTCCGATCTTCTGCCGCAGCTGACCATGCCGTTCTCGACCATTGTGGACAAAGCAACCGTAGAGAAGCTCGGTGAGAATTTCGGTGTGCAGGGTTTCAACGGTACCGGCCCTTATTGCTGGGTCAGCTGGCAGCCGCGTCAGGAACTGAAGCTCAAGAAAAACCCGAATTACACATGGGGACCGTCATTCTATAAAAATCCGAGCCCGCAGGTTGATGAAATCGTCTGGCGCGTGATCCCTGAAGCCAATACGCTGATGGCCGCTATTCAGGCGCGTCAGGCAGACATGACCTATTACATGCCACCGATTGCGCTGACCACGATGGAAAGCATGCCGGGCATTAATGTTTCCAAACAGGAAAACTACATCTACGACATGTTCATGGGCTTCAAGATCGACAAGCCTGTGGTGTCTGATCCGATAATCCGTAAAGCCGTGAATATGGCGACCAATAAAGCGGCAATCACTCAGGCGGTGTATTTCGGTCATGGTAAGGAAATGAAGTCGCTCGTTAATCCGGCGATTATTGATTTCGATCCTGAATCCGCAAAACTGATGCCTGCTTTCGATCAGGATGCAGCCAATAAAATGCTGGATGAAGCCGGCTGGAAAATGGGCGGCGACGGTATCCGTGAAAAAGACGGCCAGAAAGCCACGTTCCTTGTTTATGGTTTGCGCAATGCAACCAACCCGACTGTGAGTGAGGCCATGCAGGCTGATCTGCGCAAGATCGGTATCGACATGAAAATCCAGCTTTGGGATGCGACTGTCGGCTGGGGCAAGATGGCAACGCAGGAATTTGATGCGTTCTATATGAACTATCCGGCACTGACTGCGCTTGAAGCGATTGGTCTCTACTTCCCGAGCCGTCAGGCACCGACACCAAACCGCATGAACTGGAAAGATCCGGCAACGGATGAGCTGATCCGTAAGGCGGCAACCACTACCAGCAAGGAAGAGCGTCACGAAGCGCTGGCAACTCTGCAGCGTAACCTGACCGAGGCCAATGTCTGGGTCACATTGTCGTCCGAGCCAATGTGGCTGATTTCCGGTGATCGTGTGGAAGGTGCCAAGGCACACGGTATCTATGGTGCCGGTA
>NZ_ANNO01000153.1:0-3554 GCF_000409565.1 Pseudochrobactrum sp. AO18b | reverse complement strand
CACTGCGAGGAGGCAGTGCCGCAGTCTCAAATCGGGATTTCAGGCGCAGGGGAGTGATGCGGTGAGTGTAACAGTTATCAGAAACGCGGATATTGTCGTTGCATGGGATAAGGACAGCCAAAGCCATATCTATGTGAAAAATGCCGATGTCGCTTTTGAAAACGGTAAGCTGACTTTTGTTGGTACAGGTTATACCGGTGCTGCTGATGCAGAACAGGACGGCCGTGGCTTTATGGTCATGCCGGGTCTGGTCAATATTCATTCCCACCCTGCAAGCGAGCCGCTGAACAAGAGCATTCTCGATGAGCTCGGTTCTCCGGGTCTGTATAATTCCGCGCTTTATGAATTTATGCCGATTATCCGGCCGGATGCGGAAGGCGCAGAGGCTGCGTGGAAAGTTGCCTATGCGGAACTGTTGAAATCCGGCGTCACAACACTGGCCGATCTCTCTGTTGCGCATCCGTCATGGATCGATCTGGCAGGGCAGAGCGGTCTGCGTGTTTGCATTACACCAATGTTCCGCACCGCGCGCTGGTACACCAAAAACGGCCATGTGGTTGAATATGAATGGGACGAGACCGTTGGCGAAAAAGCGATGGCACAGGCACTGGAAATGGTGGATGCCGCAGAGGCGCATCCGTCCGGTCGTCTGTTCTCGATGCTGTGTCCGGCACAGATCGACACTTGCAGCGAAGGCCTGATCAAAGAGAGCTATGCGGAAGCGCAGCGCCGCAAAATTCCGTGGCAAATCCATGCCGCACAATCGACCGTAGAGTTTCATGAAATTACCCGCCGACACGGTGTTTCGCCGGTACAATGGCTGGAGCAGCTTGATGTGCTGGGCGAGACCAGCATTGTCAGTCACGGGATATTCCTCGATGATTATCCGCGCAATAGCTGGCATACGCGCCGCGATCTTGATCTGCTGGTGGAAACACGCACAGCGGTTGCCCATTGCCCGACCGTTTTCATGCGCCGTGGCATAGCCATGCGTGATTTTGGCCGTTATCTGCGTGCCGGTGTGCGCCTTGGCATTGGCACCGATACCTATCCGCATAATATGCTCGAAGAGATGCGCCATGTCGGTTACGTGGCGCGAATGATGGCTGAAAACCCGCGCACTGTTACTTCCGGTGAGATTTTCACCGCAGCAACGGTAGGCGGTGCCGATCTGCTCGGGCGTGATGATATCGGGCGTCTGGAAGTCGGCTGCAATGCCGATCTGGTGCTGGTCAATCTCGCGCATCCGATGATGCGGCCGGGCTATGATCCGATCCGCAGCATGATCTATGCCGCAGCCGAGCGTGCCGTGGATACGGTCTATGTCGGCGGTGAGAAAGTGGTCGAGAAAGGCCAATGCCTGACGATTGATTTTGAGCAGGCTGCCGAAGACCTTCACGCTGCACAGCAACGTACAGTTCAACGGGCACCGCAGGAAGACTGGGCGAAACGCCCCGTTACTGCTTATGCCCCGCATTCATTTTCCGGCCTGAGTTAAACTGGCCAAAGCAATATTCCGGTCATATGGAAATATGACCGGCTTGGAGATGACTATATGACAGAACCGGTACTCGAAATCCGCAATCTCGTCACGGAGTTTAAAACCCCGAACGGTGTTATCCGTGCGGTGGACGGTATTTCGCTGAAAGTCGAGCGCGGCAAGACACTGGGTATTGTGGGGGAGAGCGGCTGCGGTAAATCCATGCTGTCGCTGTCTGTCATGGGGCTGGTGCCGCCACCGGGCAAGAATGCCGGCGGTGAGGTGATTTTTGAAGGACAGGACCTGCTGAAACTGTCGGCTGATGAGATGCGCAGGCTGCGCGGCAACCGTATTGCGATGATCTTTCAGGAGCCGATGACTTCGCTCAATCCGGTACATACAATCGGCTATCAGCTGGTTGAAGCACTGCAGGCGCATCATAAAAAACCTTACAAGGAAATGCGCGAGGAAGCGATTGAAGCGCTGCGTAAAGTGCGTATTCCTGCACCGGAGCGCCGTTTTGATGAATATCCGCACCAGCTCTCCGGCGGTATGCGCCAGCGTGTGATGATTGCGATGGCGCTGGTTTGCAAACCGGTTTTGCTGATCGCCGATGAGCCGACAACGGCGCTCGATGTGACTATTCAGGCGCAGATTCTCAATCTGCTGCGCGAGTTGCAGCAGGAAACCAATATGGCAATCATCCTCATCACCCATGATCTGGGTGTGGTGGCGCAGGTCGCGGATGATGTGGCGGTCATGTATGCCGGTAAGGTGGCAGAACGCGCTTCCGTCAATGCGATTTTCAAAGACCCGCAGCATCCCTATACCATCGGTCTGATGGGCTCGATGCCGCGAATGGATGAGGATGTTGACCGGTTGGTGGCAATCAGCGGTGTGGTTCCGCCGCCGTTCCGTCTGCCCTCCGGTTGCCGGTTCAACCCGCGCTGTCCGTTTTCTGATGAGGAATGCACAGCAACTCTGCCTGCTCTGCATGAACTCCAAGCCAATCATCTTGTTGCCTGCCATAAAGCTCCGGTGGAGGATTTCGTATGACACAACCACTTCTGGAGCTGCAGGGTATTTCCAAACATTTCCCTGTCAAAAAAGGGCTGATCCGGCAAAAAGTGGTCGGCACAGTCCGTGCCGTGGACGAAGTCTCTTTCAAACTGATGCCGGGGGAAACACTGGCGATTGTGGGTGAAAGCGGTTGTGGAAAATCCACCACTGCGCGTCTGGCGCTGCGCCTGCTGGAGCCGACCGCCGGTCGGGTGCTGTTTGAGGGTGAAGATGTCACCAATGCCAGCGGCACCAAGCTGCGTGATCTGCGCCGCAAAATGCAGGTGGTGTTTCAGGATCCTTATGCCAGCCTCAATCCGCGTATGACTGTGGGTGAACTGATTGCCGAGCCGATGCTGGTGCATGGTGTCGGCACCGATGCTTCACGCCGCGAAAGGGTGATTGAACTGCTGCGCCGTGTCGATCTGGCACCTTACCATGCCGCGCGCTATCCGCATGAGTTTTCCGGCGGGCAGCGCCAGCGTATCGGTATTGCCCGTGCGCTTTCACTGTCGCCGAAACTGATTGTCTGTGATGAGCCTGTGTCAGCGCTCGACGTGTCCATTCAGGCGCAGGTGGTCAATCTGCTTAAAGATTTGCAGAAAGAAATGGGACTGTCCTACCTGTTTATTTCGCACGGATTGCCGGTGGTCAAACATATGGCTGACCGTGTGGCGGTGATGTATCTCGGACAGGTGGTGGAGATTGCCGATAAGCATCAGCTCTATAATAATCCGCGCCATCCTTATACGCAGGCTTTGTTGTCTGCCGCGCCACAGCCTGATCCGGCTTCGCGCGGTTCATGGAACGTACTGGGCGGTGATGTGCCAAGCCCGCTCAATCCGCCGTCCGGTTGCCGTTTTCATACCCGTTGTCCGCTGGCGCAGGATTTGTGCAAACAGCAGGTGCCTGAATTGAAGGATTTAGGAACCGGCCAGCAGGTCGCCTGTCATTTCGAGGCACAGGTGCCTGTCTTCAAACATGCGGCACATTTCGCATCCGGTGCGGAGAAATT
>NZ_ANNO01000152.1:0-1187 GCF_000409565.1 Pseudochrobactrum sp. AO18b | reverse complement strand
GTGTCCTGTTTTAGTTTGGTGGTTATTTCCAGATTTCGCCGTCCACTTTGCCCTTCAGCTCCGGATAATCCTTGAGCGTGAAATGCGGTGTGCCAAGCTTCTGCTGGTCGAAATAATCCTTGGTCACTTTGACAACCGTACCGGAGAGCAGCGCAATGGCGATCAGGTTGATGGTTGCCATCAGACCCATGGCAGCATCGGCAGCATTGAACACGGTGAGGATGCTTTCATAGGCACCCCAGACCACCATCAGCAATGTGGAGCAACGCAACAATGTGAGCCAGAGATGTCTGCCCGCACCCAGATAAATCATGGCATTTTCCGCATAAGCGTAATTACCGATGATCGAGGTGAAGGCGAAGAAGAAGATCGCAATACTGATGAAATAGCTGCCAAACCAGCCGATATGTGCGGTCATGGCTTCCTGTGTCAGCAGCGTGCCGGTCAGGCCGGAACCCGGAACCAGCTTATGCGACAACAGGATCATAATCGCGGTTGCCGAACAAATCAGAATTGTATCAATGAAAACGCCCAGCGCCTGCACAAAACCCTGCGAGGAAGGGTGGTGCGGATTGGGTGTGGCGGAAGCGGCAATATTCGGCACAGAACCCATACCGGCTTCATTGGAGAACAGCCCGCGTTTCACACCATTCATCAGAGCGCCGGTGATGCCGCCTGCCGCTGCTTCAATGCCGAAAGCACTTTTAACAATCAGGGCAAACAGCGCAGGGACTTCAGTAATATTGGCAAGCAGCACATAAACGGCAACGCCCAGATAAATTGCCGCCATAAATGGCACAACCAGTTCGGCCACGCGGGCGATCTGACGGATGCCGCCGAAAATGACAATACCGGCCAAAGCTGCAATGACAAGGCCGACCAGAACTTTAGAGAAACCGAAAGAACCGTTCATTGCATCGGCAATGGCATTGGCCTGTACGGCGTTAAAAACAAGGCCGAATGCGATAATCAGACAGACAGAAAAAATCGCGGCTGCCCACGGGGCTTTCAGGCCTTTGGAAATATAGAAGGCAGGGCCGCCGCGAAACTGGCCGTCATTATCGCGGGTTTTATAAAGCTGTGCCAGCGTGCTTTCGGAATAGGCTGTGGCCATGCCGACAAAAGCGACGATCCACATCCAGAAAATTGCACCGGCGCCGCCGAGATAAAGCGCGACTGCCACACCG
>NZ_ANNO01000151.1:0-8922 GCF_000409565.1 Pseudochrobactrum sp. AO18b | reverse complement strand
GAAAAACTCAGGAAAATGGAAGATCTGAAGGAAGCCCAACCGAACCGAGAAATAAATCCCGACAGCGAGCAATCCGTAAATCAGCACATAATCCCAGAGGATCATGTTTATAAAGCTAATAATTGTATTCATCGGTATGACGCGCTCCGCTGCACCTTCGGGTGAGGTGAATATGTCGTTTTTATGATAATTATGATCTGATAAATTGGTTTTAGCTTATATTCACAGCGAATGCATGATTTTTTAAATCAGTGTGGAAATGCGCAATTTTCCGGATTTAATTTTGGTTTTTCAAAAAGATACAGCCGCTCGGTCTGTGTAAAACCGGCGGCTGTTATAAAAAATATTATTGCTGATCCGGCGTCAGAGCTTCATCTTTACGTGACGATTCACGTCCTTATAGAGCAGATAACGGAACTTTCCGGGGCCGCCGGCATAACAAGCCTGCGGGCAGAAAGCGCGCAGCCACATATAGTCACCGGCTTCCACTTCCACCCAGTCCTGATTGAGACGGTAGACTGCCTTGCCTTCCAGCACATAGAGGCCGTGTTCCATTACATGGGTCTCGGCAAACGGAATAATGGCGCCCGGTTCAAATGTGACGATATTGACATGCATGTCATGTCGCAAATCAGACGGGTCAACAAAACGGGTGGTCGCCCATTTGCCGTCCGTGTCCGGCATGGCAACCGGCTCGACTTCGGATTCATGCTTGAAAAAGGCTTCCGGAACGTCCAGCCCGTTTACATATTCATAGCTCTTTCTGATCCAGTGGAAGCGGGCAGGCGCATCACTTTTGTTGCGCACAGTCCAGAGGCTTTTCGGCGGCAGAAAAGCATAGCTGCCTGCGCGCATGGCATGGTCTTTGCCGTCAAGGGTAATAACAATATTGCCCTCAACCACAAAAATACCGGCTTCGGCATCCGGATCAGGTTCAGGTTTGTCACTGCCGCCCTGTGGCTCCAGTTCCACAATATATTGCGCAAAACTCTCGGCAAAACCGGAGAGCGGACGGGAGAGTATCCAGACGCGGGTTTTATCCCAGAATGGCAGGCAGGATGTAACAATATCCATCATCACGCCTTTTGGGATAACCGCATAGGCTTCGGTGAATACGGCACGGTCGCTCAGCAATTGCGTCTGCATCGGTGCGCCGCCCTTGGGGGCGTAATAAGTGCGCTCAGTCATAATCTCTCCCGTTATTTTTACCCTCAGTGCGCAGTCAGGCCGGTTTTCGGTGTTTCTGCAAGAGGGATAACGGGATTATCATTAAAAAAGATAAATTGTCGACAATGTTGTATATAATAATCCCGTTTATCTTTTCGATAAACGGGATACAGAACATCAATTATGCAAGATCAGGCCGGTCTGTGGTGATTTGACGGATTGATGTGTTCTTCCAGAATTCCAGCTCCGGCTCCGTATTGGGCACCCAAACGCCCAGACGTTCCGGTGCAATGCGGTCTGTTATTGCGTCCCAGCTATGGGCAAGCAGGGCTTTTTCAACGGCCAGAATATCGGCATGGCTGTCGAAATAGTCGAGTGCTTCCTGTAACCCGCCGAGAATAGTGGCGCTGAAAGTATTGAGTGAGGCGAGGCGGCGCATTTCCGGCGCAATGTCTTTTACTTGCTCTAATACCTGACGGGTAAAGCCGGTCAGTATGCACTGGTCTTCCATACCCTGTGCGCGGATGATCTGCACAGCCGCATCAGTCAGACCGTCATAGAGATCACCATTGACGCAGTTCTTCAGTTCCACATGTAATTCCATGCCGGTTGGTTTGAAGATTTCCAGAACCTCTTCAAACAATGGAACATGCTCATCCATACTTTCACGCAAAATCGTGTTCTTACGTGCCTGTTTGGAGAGTTCTGCCACATCGCCGATGCCATGGGTGGTGCGCTCCAAAGTCGGGTCATGCAGCACAACCACTTCACCGGCATTGGTCAGATGCAGATCAAATTCCACACCGGCAATATTGAGCTCGTCGGTTTTGCGAAAACCGGAGAGTGAATTTTCAGGCCAGAGATTACGCGCGCCGCGATGGCCGATAATACGTGTCATGATTGATCTTTCTGTTATCGAATAGTCGGATCGAGCTTGTCGCGCAGCCAGTCACCAAGAATGGAAATCGACAGCGTGGTGAACATGATCACAAAGGCTGGTGCCAGCATGATCCACGGTGCGGTGGTCAGATATTCACGGCCATAACCGACCATATTGCCGAGGCTGGATTTCGGCGGCTGCACGCCAAGACCTAAGAAAGACAGGCTGCTTTCCAGCAGAATGATTTCAGGAAAAGTCAGGGTCATGGAGACGATCAGGGTCGAGGCAATATTCGGCAGAATATGGCGCAGATAGACCCATGATTGTTTGGCACCAAGCTGTGTTACTGCGGCGGCATAGCCTTGTGAACTCGCGGAAATCGCCAGACCACGGGCGATACGCGCATAGCGCTCCCAGCCGTAAAGCCCCATCAGGCAAACAAGCAGCACCATGGAATTACCAAAGAAAGCCAGCACCGACAAAGCGAGGATCAGGAATGGCAATGCCGCCTGAAAATCAGCCAGTGTCAGCACCACCTGCTCCACGGTCTTGCGGAAATTCGCAGCAAGGAAACCGACGGTGGTGCCGAGCAGGGTAGAAATAATCGTAGCGCCAAAGGCGATCAGCAAGGAGACACGGATGGATTCAATCAGGCGGGAGAGCACATCACGCCCCACTTCATCCGTGCCGAGCCAGTGTTGCGGGTGGCCGGGCATTACAAGGCGGCTTTTGAGATCCATCGCGGTAATGCTATAGGGGCGGATCCAGTCAGCGGTAATGGCGATGATGATCATCGCGGCAAACCAGATCAGCGACAGTATCACCAGCAGCGGGATGCGTTTCTTTTTGCGTTGATGGACATTGACCACGGGAACGGCGGTACTGTCACTGATTGAGAGTTCAGACATCAGCCGGTTCCTTTACGCTTTGGCCTGATTATCGCGCAGGCGCGGATCGAGAAAACCATAGAGCAGGTCAACAACGAAGTTTGACAGCACCATGGTGGAGGCAATCAGCAGCAGGATGCACTGCACGACTGCGAGATCACGGTTGGAGACGGCAACCACCAGCAGGCGTCCGACACCCGGCCATGAGAACAGGGATTCGATCACCACCGCACCGGCAACCAGTGAGCCGACCATGAAGCCGACCAGTGTCACAATCGGTATCGCTGCATTGGGCAATGCGTGATTGCGGATGACATCGCCCCAGCGCACACCTTTGGCGCTGGCGGTGCGGATATAGGGTTGGCCGAGAATTTCGATCATCGCGCTGCGGGCAAAACGGGCGAGAATGGCCGCACCGGCAATGCTCATTGTCAGCACCGGCAGAATGGCATGTATCCATGTATCACTACCGCCCGATGGCAGCCATTTCAGTGTCACGGAGAAGATCAGCACCAGCACCAGACCGAGCACGAAATTCGGCAGGGTAAAGCCGATAATGGCGGTCATCATCACCAGCCGGTCGATAATGCTGTCGCGATGGAGTGCCGCATAAACACCGGCAGGAATGCCGATGGCCAGATTGAGCAGCAAGGTCGGAATGGTCAGCATCAGCGTGGCCGGAATACGCTCGGCAACCAGATCAATCGCTTTCTGGCCGTCACGCATGGAGACACCGAGATCGCCCTGAAAAATCGCCCCGAAATAGCTGAAATATTGAACAAGGATCGGCTGATCCAGCCCCCATGCCTTGCGGAAAGCTTCAATCGCCTGCGGCGGTGCATCGGGGCCGAGAATGATCTGTGCCGGATCGCCGGACATGCGCAGTACAATAAAGGCAAAGGTCACAACCAGCATGACCGTAATAAAAGCCCGCAACAGACGGGTGAGGAAAAAGGAAATCATCAGTCTGTCCTGTTATCCGGCTAATGCTATTGGCTGTGATGCACTGTCATACAAATGACAGGCAACACTATGCTCTTTGCCGGTGTGCAAGGTTTCCGGCACATCGGTGCGGCAGCGCTCCGAGGCAAAACGGCAGCGCGGATGAAAGGCACAGCCGCTTGGTCTGGCTGCCGGATTTGGCGGCTCACCCTGCAGGATAATACGATTGCTCAGGAGCGTGCCGGGCACCGGAATACTGGAAACCAGTGCCTGCGTATAAGGATGCTGGGGTGCCTGAAAAATTACGTCAGACGGTGCTTCTTCAACAATCCGTCCCAGATACATCACGGCCACGCGGTCACTGATATTGCGCACTACTTTCAGATCATGGCTGATAAACACCATGGCAATACCGTTTTTCTCCTGCAGATCGCGCAGCAGATTGACCACCTGCGCCTGAATGGAGACATCCAGTGCAGAGACGGCTTCGTCGCAAACCAGCAGTTCGGGATTACAGGCAATGGCACGGGCAATCACCACACGCTGGCGCTGCCCGCCGGAAAGCTCATGGGGAAAGCGCGCTGCATGATGCGGCATCAGGCCAACGGACTGCATCAGCTCTTTCACCCGTGCCGCACGGCTTTCTTTGTCGCAAATACCGTGGATTAGTAACGGCTCTTCAATCTGGGTGGCAATAGTCAGACGGCGGTCAAGGGCAGCTAGCGGGTCCTGATAAACAAGCTGCATGCGTTTGCGCAAAGCCCGCCATTCATTGGTGCGTGCAGGCGGCAGAACCTCACCGTCAAAACGAACTTCACCGGTACTCGGACGCTCCAAACCGAGCAGCAGGCGACCAGTGGTGGATTTGCCGGAACCGCTTTCGCCGACAATACCCAGCGTTTTGCCTTTTTGTAAGGACAGGCTCACCGCATCAACGGCTTTGACTTCTGTGGGCTTGGCAAACAACCCGCGCTTTGAGGTGTAGATTTTGCTTAAGTTTTTGGCTTCGAGCAGCGGCTTGTTCATGACAGCACCTGTTGCTGTGTTGCGGACACAGGGGCAATGAATGCAGCCGGTACAACCGGTGCCACAGGAATAACAGTGTCACGTATTTCGACAGGGCGGAAACAGGCGACATAGCGATCATCCTGATTGCCGGTCAAAGGCGGCAGATCGCTTTTGCAACGATTTTCCGCACGGTTGCAGCGCGGAGAAAAAGCACAGCCTTTCGGCAGTTTTCCCGGTTCCGGCACAGTACCTTCAATCGGAACAAGACGTTCACGCCCGCCGTCAATGCGCGGGATCGCATCAAACAGCCCGCGTGTATAGGGATGGCGCGGTTGTGCAAACAGCGCCTCTGTCGAGCTTTTCTCGATCATGCGTCCGGCATACATCACGCAGACGCGTTCGCAGATTTGCGAAACAGCACCCAGATCATGGCTGATGAACACAATCGCCATGCCGGTTTCCTGACGGATACGGGCAAGCAGATCGAGTACCTGCGCCTGAATTGTGGCATCCAGCGCCGTGGTCGGCTCATCGGCAATCAGCAAATCCGGTTCACCGGCGAGCGCCATAGCAATCATCAGACGCTGGTTCTGTCCGCCGGAAAACTCATGAGGAAAATTATCAAGGCGGCGGGCAGCATCGGGAATGCCGACCAGTTCCAGCAGGCGCAGCGCTTCTTTGCGCGCAGCCGCACCGGAAATGCCGCGATGCAATCTCACCGCTTCTTCGATTTGCTTGCCGACACGGATTACCGGATTGAGCGAAGAGGACGGATCCTGAAAGATCATGGCAATGCGGGCACCGCGCACAGATTCCAGTTTGCGCCGTGGCGCACCGACCAGATTGGCACCGTCGATAATGACAGAACCGGAGACCGTGGCTTTCTTCGGCAATAGTCCGAGTGCTGCCAGCCATGTTACGGATTTGCCGCAACCGGATTCCCCGACCAGCCCGACGGCTTCGCCTTTTTCGATTTTTAGATTGATACCGTGCAAAACCTGCACGCCGTCAAAAGCCACTTTCAGATCGGCGATCTCGACCAAAGCCATCGACGCGCTCCTGTCATAAATATCGGCATCAGATGCCAAGCAGAGAATGAAACAAAAAAGCCATGCGGATGGTGACACCCGCATGGCCTAAAGGGCTTAACCCCAGTTGTTGCTACGGAATTCCATGGCGAAGGCCGGTGCGGCTTTCCACTTCACGGATTTGCGTTTGGCGGTGAAAGTCGCGTTCTGATGCAGCAGCGTATAGGCCGGATCTTCACGTTCGCAGATTTCCAGCATCCGCTTGAAGGCTTCACGGCGTTTGCCCTGATCCATGCTGGTTTCAAGGAAGCCGGACAATTCGTTCATTTCCTTATTGGTCCATTCGCCGACCTGTTGCTGCTGGCCGTTCGGGCCATGCTGGCTGACAATGGAGGAAACCGGATCATTGAACGGAGCAGAGTTAGACCAGTCACGCACCGCACGGGTTGGGGTCTGTTCCAGCACCTGCTGCCAGTTTTCCTTCATTTCAATCTCAACATTGAGACCGGCCTGCTGCCACATCTCCACCAAAATCTGACCGGTTGCGGTCTGGTTGGTGTAGTAATTGTTGAGCAGACGATAAGGGATCGGATCGCCTTTATAACCGGCTTCTTTGAGCAGCTGGCGTGCGAGATCCGGATTATATTCCGGCACAGTCCAGTCCTTGATGAACATGTCATCATAATAGGCCCATTGCAGACCGGCCGGAATTTCTGTGCGGCCTGCCCAGAGGCTGTCCACGATAGCCTGACGGTCAATCGCATGGGTGAAAGCGCGGCGGATCAGCGGATTGGCAAGCTGCGGATGGTTTTTGTCGAACACGGTCAGGCGATGGTTGAGCACCGCGCCGCCGAGCACTTCGAATTCCGGATTTTTCTCGATGGTTTCGATCTGATCCGGCGGGATATCACAGGCGAAATCATATTCGCCGGAGAGCAGACCGTTGACGCGGGAGGCCACTTCCGGCACCTCAACAAAGCGGATGCTTTTCAACGGCGGGCGACCGCCCCAATAGTCATCATGGGCTTCAAGCTGCAGGTAATTATCCGGCTTGAATTCAACAATCTTATAAGGACCGGTGGTCACAGGTTTGCGTGCCCAGTCCAGATAGCTGCTGGCTTCTTCAAAAGCGCGGCGGTTCATAATCTGGCTGCCGTAACGGGAAATGCGGCCTTCCAGCGTGATATCCGGCGTACCGTTTTTGAAGCGCACGGTATATTTATCGATGATCTCAACACCGAGCAGCGACGGGAAGTTGCGGCGCGCTGTGGCTGGCACTTCCGGCGGCAGTTCTTTGCTCTCGCGGTTGGTGGGGTTCATTTCCAGAACGCGCAAAGTCTCGCCGGTATTCGGCTTGGTGTCACCGAACATACGATCTGTGCTGAAAGTGAAAGCCACGTCTTCAGCGGTCATTTCATCGCCGTTGTGGAATTTCACGCCTTGGCGCAGTTTCAGTTCAACAGTCTGATCGTCAATGCGTTTCCATTCGGTCGCCAGTGCCGGTGCACGTACGAGATTATTCATATAATCAAGACCGATGAGCGCTTCCCACAATTGCGAGAAGAAGACGCGTTCGCCCACATTGGACTGCTCGCGCAATACATCAAGCGTATTGGAATTGGATACTTTCTGCACCGCAATGGTGATGGAAGGACGGTCATTGCTCTGCGCAATAGCAAAGCGTGGCAGGGTCAGAGAGGCTGCGCCGAAGCCGATCAGGCCGAGTGCATTACGCCGGTTAATCGAAACCATCAAAGGTCTCCCGTTGTTGACAGAAATGTCATGCCGTCCGGCCGTTAAAAGCAGGGGTGAAAACCGTGCCGGCATGGGCTGGCAGCGGAATAGGCTCTCTGTATGACAAGGGTATAAATCTGATTTTATCTTTTCATGACGTTCTGTTGACGGTGGGTTTCTGTGTTGCAACAGCATGAATTATTTATGAAATTTTGAATTTTGAGCAATTTTGCACAAGGCTGTAAAATGCCTGACATATAATACAGGCAAGAGCGCGCCCATGCGGTTGGTGGCAGAGTTGCCGCACCGCTCTGTCGATGCATATTAAGGAATTGTGCATTGCGTTTTGGCGCCATCCTTCAACGAGTGTGGCTATCTGATTATTATCGAGGACGAGACAATGTCTGAACTGCCGATTATTGGTGCTGCCCTGCTGGTTGAGGAAATGCCGGTTCATCGTGACTGGTATCTGGAAAAGCCGCGTGATCTGGAAATCCAGAGCTTTATCAATGCTGATGTTTTGATCGGCGACTGGAAGCCGATGGCTGAAGAAATCAAGAAACAGCTGGATGGGCATCAGGGGCGTCTGGGCATTCACGGCCCGTTCTGGGGCTTCACCATTGATACACCGGATCCGGATGTACGTACGGTTGTACAGAAGCGTCTCGATCAGGCGCTGGATGTTTGTGAATTCCTCGGCGCGGATCAGGTCGTGATCCACAGCCCGTTCACCACATGGTCGTATAACCATCTGGATGACGGTTTTAATGGTCGTGAAGAAATCACCGAAAACACCCATCTTACTCTGGCACCGGCTATTCGCCGTGCAGAAAATATGGGCGTGACTTTTGTTATCGAGAATATTGAAGATATCAATCCGTTTGAGCGCCTGAAACTGGCTGACAGCTTCAATTCATCTGCCGTGGCGGTCTCTATTGATACCGGTCATGCGCATTATGCCCATGGCAATACCGGTGCTGCACCGGTTGATCATTTTGTTCATGCCGCAGCCAACCGTTTGCAGCATGTGCATTTGCAGGATGCGGATGGCTATGCGGACCGCCATTGGGCAACCGGTGACGGTACAGTCAACTGGAAAGCTGTCTTTGCAGCACTCAAGCAATATGACAGCAATCCGCGCCTGATTTTGGAAATGCGTGACCATAATGACATTAAAAAATCGATGAAATATCTGGAAGCTGTCGGTCTCGGACAGTAAACTTTTAGCAGCCGAAAAGAATTGTTGTTGCGTCCTGCCGGGGTTACACCCGCGGGG
>NZ_ANNO01000150.1:0-9377 GCF_000409565.1 Pseudochrobactrum sp. AO18b | reverse complement strand
GGGTGTATTTTTTAATTGTTAGACTGTTTGGCGCGGGCAACAATCTGTGTCGGATTGACAAAGCGCAGTGCCAGCAACAGCCATACCAGAGTGGTAATCATATAGATCACTGCCATGGCATCAATAGACTGGACTGAGCGTACGCCCGAGGCAAAAACGGAATAGTAGAGTGCCACAACAAGGGTCTGGCTGGTTGGTCCTGCGGTGAGGAATGTCAGCTCAAACATGGCGACTGTGCGGACGAGTACCAGCAGCAATGCAGCCAGAATACCGGGCAGCAGCATCGGCATCAGCACATAGCGGAACAGCTGGAATTTATTCGCACCAAAGACATGGGCAGCCGCTTCCACTTTCGGGTCAATCTGCTCGATGAACGGGATCATCACCAGAATAACAAAGGGAACGGTCGGTACCAGATTGGCCAGCACCACACCCCAGAATGTCCCCCCGACACCCGCCTGATAGAGCACAGTGGCCAACGGAATACCGAAGGTGATCGGTGGCACCAGCAATGGCAGCAAAAACAACAGCATCACCAGATTGCGACCGGGGAAATTGCGGCGCGCCATGGCATAGGCTGCTGTAACGCCGAGCAGACCGGATAGAGCCACAACTGTGAAGACGATCTGGAAGGTGACAATCAGCACATCACCGAGCTGGAACTCCCGCCAAGCGGTGAAGTACCAGCGCGTCGTCAGTGCCTGCGGCAGCCATGTGCCGAGCCATCGCGTTGAAAAAGACGAGAGCACGACTGTTGCAATCATTGCCAGCAGGTTGATGACAAAAAAGGCAACAATGACCCATACGGCGGTGATCCATAATTTGGATCCGATAGAGGTATCTCTGATCATATTAGCCTTTACCTCCGCTGGTCGCGCCGCGATAAAACAGACTGCGTATGCCAAGGACTGCCGCAACAATCGCCAACTGCACAGTGGCCATAATCATGGCAACGGCGGATGCCATTGAATAATCATATTGCTCAAAGGCTGCCTGATAGGCGGCAATGGAAATGACGCGTGTCGGCCCTGCCGGAGCGCCAAGCAATACGGCGGACGGGAAGACTGCGAAAGCCAGCACAAAAGACAGGCAGAAGGTAATTGCCAGTCCCGGCATCAGCAGCGGCAGAAGGACGTGGCGGAAGCGCTGCCAGCTTTTAGCACCATGGGTTGCTGCAGCCTGTTCCAGTGCCGGATCAATACCGGTGACATAAGACAAAGTGAGCAAAAAGGTGAAAGGAAAGCCGGTAATAATCAAGGAAGCAAAGACGCCCCAGTAATTATTGGTCAGCTTTAACGGGCTGTCGACAAGGCTGATAAACATCAGCGTGCGGCTGAACCAGCCCTGAGGCCCAAGATAATTGAGCAAACCTTCGGCCACCAGCACCGTGCCTAATGTGACCGGCAGAACAAGAATGGTGGTGAGCAGGCGTTGACGGCGCATCAACCGGACACGGAATGCCACCGGCACAGCAATCAGCAGGCTGATCAGCGTGACAGGAATGGCCAGCCACAAAGTCGTTCCGATGGTTTTATACAAAAACGGATCGGAGAAGAATTTGATATAATTGGCTAGCATACCTTCCCCCTCTTGCGGGGTGAAGGAGAGCAGCAAGCCATAGATGAACGGATAGATAAAGACCCCCAGCAGGAAGATGACCGCAGGCAGAACCAGCATGGTTGTGCCGTCGATCCCTTTGACGGCGAGCCTTTGTCGCAGTGACAGTTTTTCAAGATCGGAAGAGGTGTTCATGTGTCACCTCACGCCGGAAACACAAGAGCACGGGCAGGGTCGATAGCCAGCGCGATAGCGCTGCCTGGTGCTGCATTTGCTGAAGCGTGAAACACCAGCTCATGTGCATTATCGGTACTGGCAGTGCCGACAAAATCGCGGCCGCGATATTCAATTGTCTCAACTTTAGCCAGAATATTTGATTGGATGGTTGATGCGTTTGCAGCTGTGGTGCTCACATCATCCGGTCGCACTGCAAGAACAGCATTTTGCCCGACGGTCAGCGGTACCCGCGCGGTACCGGAAATATGGGCATTGCCGATATCGAGTGTCACCTTGCCGTTCTGTTCGGCGATAACTTTACCGGAGAGGCGGTTGCGGTAGCCCATGAACTCAGCGACATCCAGATGATCCGGATGTTCATAAAGCTCGACCGGTGAACCGACCTGCCGGATTTCACCATCGCGGAGCACCACAATCCTGTCGGCCAGCGACAGGGCTTCATCCTGATCATGGGTCACATAAATTGTTGTGGCACCAAGTTGATTATGAATGCGGCGGATTTCAGCGCGCATTTCCAAGCGCAGCTTGGCATCAAGATTGGACAATGGTTCGTCCATCAGAACCAGAGGCGGTTCAATCACGATGGCGCGGGCAATGGCAACACGCTGCTGCTGGCCGCCCGATAGCTGCCCCGGCAATTTGTCTTCCTGACCATGCAAACGTACCATGGCAATGGCGGCTTCCACACGGCTGTTCATTTCCGCTTTGGGGGTGCCGCGCATTTTCAGGCCGAAACCGACATTCTGGCGTACAGTCATATGCGGAAACAGTGCATAATTCTGAAACACCATACCGAAACCGCGATTTTCCGGCTTCAGGGTGTCGATACGGGTTTTATCAATAAAAATACCACCACCCGTTGTCGCGAGCAGTCCGGCGATACAGTTCAATGCTGTGGATTTTCCGCAGCCGGACGGGCCGAGCAGGGCAATAAACTCGCCTTTTTTGATCGAAAGGGAGATGCCTTTTAATGCCTGATGAGCTCCGAAAGACCGGCTGAGCTTTTCAAGCCGGATTTCCTCAAAGGGTAGTGACGCAAGTTGCATGGAATACCTCATTGCCGGATGTCACCTGAAAGGCAGATGACATCCGTCGTTTACCGGTTTTATTTTGGCTGGCTGGCGACTTCTTCGTCCCAACGGCGGAACGCAACGACCATGGCATCCGGATCAAGCGGCAGCTCCACCGGATTATTGGCGATCCAGTCGGCATATTCTGCGCGGCCATATTCTGCGATGGCATCCTGACTGGATTGCGGTGCCATGGAGAGCGGCACATCTTTGACCGCAGGACCCGGATAGAAATAGCCTTCATCATAGGTATAGGCCTGCTGCTCAGGGGTGAGCAGGAAGCTCATCAGATCGAGCAGAACAGCGAGTTTTTCATCACTGACACCCTTCGGCACGCTCATAAACTGCGCATCGGCAACCCAGTGGAAGCCATCCAGTTTGGCAACGGCTGCCTCTTTAGGCACGACGCCAAGCACGCGCGGATTGATGTCCCAGCCGGTTGTGGTCACAGTCATATGACGGGTGCCTTCGCCAAGCTCTTTCATCAGAGCGCCGGTGCCGGTCGGGTAATATTCAACATATTTATGCAGCTCTTTCAGATAAGCCCATGTCTTATCCCAGCCTTTGACCGGATCGCGCGGGTCTGCATCGCCGAGCAGATATGGCAGTCCCATCAGGAATGTGCGGCCGGGGCCGGAATTGGCCGGACGGGCATAGGCAAATTTATTCGGATTTTCTTTTGCCCATGCGAGCAGTTCTTCCGCATTGCTTGGTACTTTTTTCACATGCTCAGGCATATATTCGAGCAGCGGGCCCGACGGATAATAGACGACTGCAACGCCGTGATCTTTGGCAAAGGCCTGCATGCGCCATGCCGGTTCCAGATAAATGGATTGCAGGTCAGGTAAGGCTGCGGTGTGGTCAGGAAACAGCTTGACCCACAGGTCCATTTCCAGTCCGGCAGCCAGCGCATCCGCGCCGGTCAAAACCAGATCAATATCGAGGCGCTTGGCGGCCTGCTGCGCTTTCAGCTTGCCCGGAAGTTCGGGTGCCGGTGCTTTGGTGAAAGTAATTTTTGAAACCAGTTCCGGTTTAGCTGCAGCATAATTTTCAATTGCTTTCTGGGTCAGCGCCAGATTGCCGGCGACGTCAACAATGTTGATTGCGACCGGCGATGTCGGCAGTGCCAGTTTGCTCTGTGCCCAGAGCTTTGTTGCCGGAAGTGTAGCAAGAGCTGCCAGACCACCCAATGTCTGTCTGCGTGTGAAGTGCATGACTGTTCCTCCCCGTTGTTTTTTATTGGTAGTGCGGCCTGCCTCCTCAGAAAGGCCGCTCTTTTATTTTAATATATTAGTCTATCAATTTTGCAGGGCAAGCAAAAAATATCCCGTTTTTACGCCTTGGTATTTACGGACTTGAAATCCTGAACTGTTTTAGTCGCGCCGTTTGTCAGTAATGTTTCAAGTTGCTGTAAGGTGACGGCTTTGAAACGTGCATTTTGGGTGAGTTCGGACGCGAAAATACTGTCAAAAGCCAGCAATACATTCAGTATATCCTGTGCTGTGGTGAGCCCCGCCGTTGCCTGTAAGAGTTGATCACGCAGCGGATCACGAATGTCGATAGCCTGTCCGTTTTCATCTTTACCGGTTACAAAGCGCATCCATGCGGCAACACCCAATGCCAGACGGTCAAAAGACTGACCGGCCAGAAGACGGTTCTGGATTGTATTGAGCAGGCGCTGCGGCAGTTTCTGCGAGCCGTCCATAGCAATCTGCGCAGTCCGGTGATGCAGAGCCGGATTACAGAACCGTTCAATCAGCTGGTCTTTATAGGTTGAAAGATCAAAATCCGGCAGAGCGGGCAGTGTCGGCGTTATTTCCTCATCCATCATGGCGCGGATGAATGTTTTGAAATCGGCAGCGGCCATGGTTGCGGATACGGTTTTATGACCGGCGAGAAAGCCGAGATAGGCAAGTGTGGAGTGACTGCCATTGAGCAAACGTAGTTTCATCAGTTCAAACGCGGCGACATCGCGGACAAAACTTGCGCCGGATTTTTCCCATGAAGGGCGACCGGAAGGGAAGTGATCTTCAATCACCCATTGGCTGAACGGTTCTGTGCAGACCGGCCATTGATCTTTCACGTTCAAAGCACGGCTGACACTTGCGCGATCCTGATCGGTGGTCGCCGGTACAATGCGGTCAATCATGCTGGACGGGAATGCAACATGTTCCGCGATAAAGCGGCCAAGTTCCGGATTGGTCAGTTCGGCAAGCCGGAGAGTTATACGCTTCAGTGTTTCTCCGTTGGCAGGCAGATTATCGCAGGAGAGAACTGTGAAAGGCTGTAGTCCTGATGCGTGTCTTCTCCTGATAGCCTCGACCAGAAAACCAGGTGCAGAGCGAGGTGCATGCGGGTGTTTCAGGTCATGGATAATATCGCTGTTGCTCTCATCCAGCGTGCGGCTGGCGGGGGCGTAGCAATAGCCTTTTTCGGTCACAGTCAGCGTGACAATGCGGATATCTGGCTGGCACATGGCTTGCAGCACGGCTTCCGGATTTTCCGGTGCGACCAGAATATCGGTGAGACAGCCGATAACATGCAGTTTTTCACCGGCACCATCACGCACGGCAACACTATAGAGATAATCCTGCGGGGCGAGCGCATTTCTGGTGTCGGGACTACGCAGAGAAACGCCGGTAATGCCCCAGCTCGGGTCATCCTGCAGGATATTCTCCGTATACACCGCCTGATGCGCACGGTGAAATGCACCGATACCTAAATGGATTATCCCTGTTTTCAGATCGGCACGATTATAGGCAGGCTTGCCCACAGTTGCTGGCAGATCGGTCAAGGCTTTATCGGATAGAGAATTGAGTGTTCCGGTCATAGTTTATAAGCCTGTTTCGCCAGCCGGTAGCTGAGGTCATGAGCGACTTCATAGGCTTCTTCCTCATCAAGGCGGTGCTCAGCAACAAGACGGGCAAGGAAGGCACAATCCACACGGCGTGCCATATCATGGCGGGCGGGGATGGAGAGATAAGCGCGGGTGTCGTCATTGAAACCGACAGTATTGTAGAAACCGGCACTTTCCGTTGTCAGCTCACGATAGCGTCTGATCCCTTCCGGACTGTCATGGAACCACCATGCGGGGCCGAGCTTGAGGGCAGGGTAATGTCCTGCCAGAGGTGCAAGTTCGCGGCTGTAAGCCGTCTCATCCAGTGTAAACAGAATAAGCGTCAGGCGCGGATCATTGCCATGCGCATCCAACAATGGTTTGAGTTCTTTCACATAGCCGGTCTGGTTCGGAATATCCGCACCTTTGTCAAAGCCGAAAGCGGAGAAAACTTGCGGATTATGGTTGCGGTATGAGCCCGGATGGATCTGCATGACCAGCCCATCATCAATGCTCATACGTGCCATTTCGGTCAGCATCTGTGCGCGGAACAGTTCTGCATCTTCCGGTTTGACAGGCTGTTTGATGATCCGTTCAAACAGTGCTTCCGCTTCCCCTGCCGAAAGGTTGGCTGTCTGTGCAGTCGGGTGACCGTGATCGGTGGATGTTGCGCCGCGTGCCTTGAAATAGGCGCGGCGGTTGCGGTGCGCCTGCAAATAACCCTGATAGGTCATCGGATTATTTGTCAGTGTGATAAACTTTTCCAGTTCACTATGAAAGTCTGGTCGGGATGCATCAACCACTGCATCCGGCCGGTAGGCGGGCACAACGCGGCCATGCCAGCCTGAGCTAAGGATCGCATCATGATGTGTCAGGGGATCATTGGCGGAATCCGTAGTGGAGATCACCTCAATATTGAAGCGGTCATATAGCGCGCGCGGACGCATTTCCGGCGTCGCCAACTTCTCGGAAATCAGATCATACAGCCGGTCGGCATTGTTCTCGCTGAGACGTTCCGTAATGTCGAAAACGCTCTCCAGAGAATGTTCAAACCAGAGGCGGGACGGTGTGCCGCGAAACAGAGGCCAGTGTTTTGCAAATAATCGCCAGATGGTACGGCTGTCAGTTTCCACCGCTGTGCCATCCAGACGGGCAATGCCTAATTGCTCCAGCGGAATGCCCTGTGAGTACAGCATACGGCAGATATAATGATCGGGTTTGACAAACAGGGTTGCCGGATCGGGAAAAGCGGCATCTGTCGCATACCATGACGGTTCGGTATGCCCGTGCGGGGAGATGATCGGCAGTTTTTCGACCGATGCGAATAAGCGTCGCGCTATGGCGCGGCTGTCAGCCTCCGCAGGCAGAAGGCGATCCGGATTGAGTGCCATTGCTGGTCTTTTCCTCCCTGGCAGACTTTGAGGTCTGTTTCCCGTCATTGCTGTCCGGCTTTTCTGTCTGCGGTTTTTGATCCGTCTTGTACAGAATTTGCATCCGGCGCTTGGCGAACAGTAAATAATAATATATTAGTATGTCAACAGCGCATGGATTTTTTGTTTCGGATCGCAGTTGCGAGCGGATAAACAAGACCTGAAGATTTGAGATTCAGGCAGGAGAACAAGATTGAATACGCAGCCGACATTCGGGCAGATATCCTCAGGAAGGCGGCCTGCCGCAGGACGTGAAACCGCAGCAAAGCTGATTTATCGCGCATTACAGGCGGATATTGTTGCAATGAAGCTGCTGCCTGGCACGGCGCTGAACGAGAAAACATTTATTGAGCAATTCGGTGTGAGTCGCACGCCGGTGCGTGAGGCGCTTATTCGTCTGGCTGAAGAAGGACTGGTCGATATTTTCCCGCAGTCCGGTACTTTCGTGGCGCGCATTCCGGTTGATCTGATACCGGAATCTGTGGTGATCCGTCAGGCGCTGGAAGGAGCGACGGCGGAACACGCGGCATTATCATCAACACCGGAAGCCGTCGCTAAGCTGGATGAGCTGATTGATATGCAGCAATTCCATGCCAGCCGTGAAAAGCTCGGATTGTTTCATGAAGCAGACGATGCTTTCCATGAGACTGTTGCGGAAATCGCCGGTTATCCCGGCATCTGGCAACATCTGAAGCTTGTGAAAATCCAGATCGACCGTGCACGGCGCATGACCGTTCCGGTGCTGGGGCGTATGGATCAGGTTTTGCGCGAACATAAACTTATCAGGGATGCCATTGCCGCCAAAGATGCACCGGAAGCGATAAAGGCGATGAAGCATCATCTCAGCGCGGTTCTGCCTGATATTGACGAGTTGCGGAAAAGCCATCCGGACTTCTTTGTCTGATCAGGTGTTCGTCTGCTGCCGCAGATTTTCAAAATCATAAAATATAAAAACTTATTCGGAGGAGGGGTTAATGCGTCAAGCGTGGAGATGGTTCGGGCCGGATGCCGGTGTGCCTTTGGATGCTGTACGTCAGGCCGGAGCGACAGATATTGTATCTGCTTTGCATGATGTGCCGATCGGACAGGCATGGACATCTGGTCAGATTGCAGAACGCAAGACGCTGATTGAAAATACCCCTGCTGACCGCACGCCGCTTGTCTGGTCTGTGGTGGAGAGCATCCCGATTTCAGATGCGATCAAGCGTGAAGGCGGTGCTGCAAAACAGGATATCGCCGCATGGATTGCCTCAATGGAGGCTTTGGCGGCACATGATATTAAAGTCATTTGTTATAATTTTATGCCGGTTGTGGACTGGTGCCGCACCGATCTGGACTATGTCACGCCAAGCGGCGCGACTGCCATGCGTTTTGATCAGGATCGTTTTGCTGCTTTTGATCTGCATATTTTGCAGCGTAAAAATGCGGAACAGGATTATTCCGAGGCTGACCGTCTTGCCGCCCGCGCAACCTATGAGGCAATGAGCGAGATTGAAATCAATCAGCTGATTTTCAATATTGCCAGTGCTTTGCCGGGTTCGACAACCGAGCCGCTGACAATACCGGCTTTCCGCGATAAGCTGGAAACTTATGCGCATGTGGATGCCAATAAGCTGAGACAAAATCTGATTGCCTTTCTGGAAGAAGTGACCCCTGTTGCGGACGAGTTGGGTGTGCGCCTGACCCTGCATCCGGATGATCCGCCGCGCTCCCTGTTCGGACTGCCGCGCATTGCTTCAAATGAAGCCGATTATGCAGCGATTTTTGATGCGGTGCCGTCTCCGGCCAATGGTATGTGTTTCTGTTCCGGCAGTCTTGGTGTGCGGGCGGATAATGATCTGCCTGCAATGGCGCGCCGCTTTGCATCACGTATCTATTTCTCGCATTTACGGGCAACCACGCGACAGGGTGACGGACGCAGCTTCTATGAAGCCGCTCATCTTGAAGGCGATGTGGATATGGTTGCATTGCTGCGTGCGCTGGTCGAGGAAGACCGCAAGCGGGATAGCGGATCAAAGATTATTTTCCGCTCCGATCATGGTCACCGTATGCTGGATGATCTGGCAAAACAGGTGACACCGGGTTATCCGGTTATCGGGCGGTTACGTGGCCTTGCAGAACTGCGCGGGGTAATCACTGCATTGGATGCCGGTGCTTTGTGTTCGGCAAAGGCGGGCGGGTGAGCGATGACCCGTCAGAACAGTCCGGTTATTGTCCTTCATCCGTCTGACCATGTGGCGGGTGGGC
>NZ_ANNO01000149.1:0-6756 GCF_000409565.1 Pseudochrobactrum sp. AO18b | reverse complement strand
GGCGGGGGGGGGGGGGATTTTCAACTCTGGAATGAAACAGGGCTCAGATCACAAGGACAAGTCCTGCTTAATCCATATTAGTTGTTTTCGGACTTCTTCATTGCTGCTGCAAGAATGTCGCCGAGCGATGCGCCGCTGTCTGCGGAACCGTACTGAGCAACTGCTTCTTTTTCTTCAGCAATTTCGAGAGCCTTGATGGAAACCTGCAGCTTGCGGGTTTTCTTGTCGAAGGAGATGACGCGTGCGTCAACTTTCTGGCCAACGGAGAAACGCTCTGGGCGCTGCTCGTCACGGTCACGGGACAGATCCGAACGCTTGATGAAGCTTTCGATGTCGTGGTCAACCAGTTTAACTTCGATGCCGCCATCGGTGATGCCGGTTACTTCACAGGAAACAACTGCGTTTTTGCGCAGGTCGCCGGAAGAAGCTGCTTCACCAACGCTGTCGCCGGTCAGCTGCTTGATGCCGAGGGAGATACGTTCTTTTTCGATGTCTACATCGAGAACGACTGCCTTAACAACGTCACCTTTGTTGAACTCTTCGATAACCTGTTCGCCCGGACGGTTCCAGTCGAGATCCGACAGGTGAACCATGCCGTCTACATCGCCGTCGAGACCAATGAACAGGCCGAATTCGGTCTTGTTCTTGACTTCGCCTTCAACAACGCTGTTGGCTGGGTATTTCTGAGCAAAGGTTGTCCATGGATTGTCGAGGGTCTGCTTGAGACCGAGCGAAATACGGCGCTTGACCGGATCCACTTCGAGCACAACAACTTCGACTTCCTGAGAGGTCGACAGGATTTTGCCCGGGTGTACGTTCTTCTTTGTCCAGGACATTTCAGAAACGTGGATCAGACCTTCGATGCCTGGTTCGATTTCAACAAATGCACCGTAGTCAGTGATGTTGGTTACGTTACCGGTGATCTTTTTGCCGATCGGATATTTCGCACCGATGCCATCCCAAGGATCATTTTCCAGCTGCTTCATGCCCAGGGAAATACGATGTGTATCCTGGTTGATGCGGATGATCTGAACCTTAACCTGCTGACCGATAGTCAGGATTTCGGACGGATGGTTTACACGGCGCCATGCCATGTCGGTAACGTGCAGCAGGCCATCGATGCCGCCGAGGTCAACGAACGCACCGTAATCGGTGATGTTCTTAACAACGCCGTCAACAACCTGACCTTCTTCAAGGTTCTGAACGATTTCAGAACGCTGTTCCGCACGGGATTCTTCCAGAACGGTACGGCGGGACACAACGATGTTGCCGCGACGCTTGTCCATTTTCAGGATTTCAAACGGCTGCGGGTTGTGCATCAGAGGGGTCACGTCGCGGATCGGACGAATGTCAACCTGTGAACGTGGCAGGAACGCAACGGCACCATCGAGATCAACGGTGAAACCACCCTTAACCTGATTGAAGATAACGCCATCAACGCGCTCACCTTTGCCGAATTTCTCTTCGAGGCGAACCCAGCTTTCTTCGCGGCGAGCTTTTTCGCGCGACAGAACAGCTTCGCCAAGCGCGTTTTCGATACGCTCAACGTAAACTTCTACTTCGTCGCCCGGCTTCATCGAGCCGTCTTTGCCCTTAGCGCCGAATTCCTTCAGCGGCACGCGGCCTTCAACTTTGAGACCTGCATCGATGATTGCCATGTCTTTTTCGATGGCAACAATACGGCCCTTAACAACATAACCTTCTGCAAGGTCATTATTGGCGAAGGACTCAGCCAGCAGAGCTTCAAAATCTTCGCGTGTCGGGTTAAAATCTGACATGTAGACTCCTGATGTATCCGTGAAATTCACGCGATACGGCGCCGGGGGTTGGTGTTTCGAGAAAGTCTGAAGACAAGCCGTTCTTAAAAAGAACAATCCGGCGCATGGCCTGAAAACAGACAATTTTTATATAAAAGACGCACAATTCGACGATTTTTCTGAAATTCAGACCAATGTCAGGCGCGCAATGCAGCATCTATCAGCTTTTTAGCTTCTAGAAATGCCGCTTCTATATCCATTTTACTGGTATCGATCAAGTGCGCATCGCTTGCAGGTTTTAAAGGCGAAGCAGAGCGGTTCATGTCGCGCTCATCACGGCGCTTCAGATCGTCCAGAACTTCATTATAATCCGCATCCGCGTTTTTTGCACGCATTTCATTAAAACGGCGCTCTGCACGCACTTCCGCTGAAGCGGTGATATAGAGTTTTACCGGCGCATCAGGGCAGACAACTGTGCCGATATCACGGCCGTCCAGCACAGTGCCGGGCAGATTTTCTGCGAATTTGCGCTGCGCTTCCACAAGGGCATGACGCACTTCCGGCATGACGGCCACTTTCGAGGCTGCCTCACCGATATCGTGGGCGGACAGCACAGTGCGATCCAGCCCTTTGAGATCGAGTTCCTGTGCAGCGCGCGCAGCAATCGCTTCATCATCGAGCGGTAAACCCTGATCAATCAGGGCTTTAGCAACTGCGCGATAGGTGAGGCCGGTATCCAGATGGTGAAAACCGTAATGCGTGGCAAGATTGCGGGCCAGCGTCCCTTTTCCGGAAGCTGCAGGCCCGTCAATGGCGATGATAAAAGCTTTATCCTGCATTGCGGTTATTTGGCTCCGGCCATGCTGATATCTGCACCCAAACCACGCATCAGATCCATGAATTCAGGGAAGCTGGTTGCGATCATTGTGGCATCATCAACCGTTACCGGTTTTTGAGAGGCCAGACCAAGCACAAGGAAGCTCATGGCAATACGGTGATCGAGATGGGTGGCAACAGTGCCGCCGCCAAAACCCTTGCCGGACGGATTACCGCGAACGCTCAGGCTCATCTCACCTTCTGTGCAGTCCACGCCATTGGCTTCAAGGCCACGGGCAACCGCTGCAAGGCGATCTGATTCTTTGACACGCAATTCATCCAGACCATCCATAATGGTTTCACCTTCCGCAAATGCGGCGGCAATAGCCAGAACCGGATATTCGTCGATCATTGACGGTGCACGTTCAACCGGCACGGTGATGCCGGTGAGTTTTGACGAACGCACACGCAGGTCAGCCACATCTTCACCGCCTGCAAGGCGCGGATCGAGAATGTCGATCTGGGCACCCATTTCCTGCAAAGTGGTAATCAGGCCGGTGCGGGTCGGGTTCATCAGCACATTGCGGATGATGATATCCGAACCTTCGGTAATCAACGCAGCAACCAGCGGGAAAGCGGTTGAGGACGGATCGCCCGGCACATCAATGATCTGACCGGTGAGCTTGCCCTGACCGGTGATATGGATATGACGTACGCCGTCCTTGTCAGTTTCAACGCTCAAATCCGCGCCGAAGCCTTGCAGCATCTTTTCCGTGTGGTCACGGGTCATCACCGGTTCGATCACTGTGGTCACGCCCGGCGTGTTGAGACCAGCCAGCAGAACGGCCGATTTCACCTGAGCCGAGGCCATTGGTACACGGTAACGGATCGGATTGGCTGTGCGGGGGCCGCGTAATGTCAGCGGCAGGCGGTCGCCTTCAGCGGCTTCAACCTGTACGCCCATTTCACGCAGCGGATTGAGCACACGTGCCATCGGACGTGAGGTGAGGGATGCATCGCCCAGAAATGAAGTTTTCATATCATAGGTGCCGACCAGTCCCATGGTCAGGCGTACACCGGTACCGGCATTGCCGAAATCCAGCGGGGTTTCTGATTCCAGCAGGCAGCCATTGCCGGTGCCGTTGATGATCCAGATATCGCCTTCCTTGCGGATTTGTGCGCCCATGGCCTGCATGGCTTTGCCGGTGGCTAGAATATCTTCGCCTTCCAGCAGGCCGGAAATGCGGGTTTCACCAGAAGCAAGACCGCCGAACATGAAAGAACGGTGAGAAATCGATTTATCGCCCGGAATACGGATATCGCCCTTCAGGTCGCGCGAGCGACGGGAGGTTGCGGGTTTGGAAACTTGAGAGTGAGACATAATATTACAGTCAGTTTATGCTGCCGTTTTTTAAGCTTTAAGCGCGTTTCAGACAGCGCGGTCAATCGAGGTGACAAAGGTCTAGCATAGGTTTAACCGCAGGTCATCCTGCAAACTGAGCGGAATTTATGCGGGCGGAAGCCTGTGCGGCATTGTGCGGAAAAACCGGCGTATTTTCGCCACGAAATACCGCAAAGCAGCATGATTCAGCAAAACATGTGTCTTTAGCTTTGACAAAGGCATCGAAATCCGTTTATGCACCAAAAAACACCGAAAAGGCTTTCCGGTTTTATCTCTTGTTTCAGGAGATGTGCGGATGCCGCAGCCGGCACAACTTATGAGGCTTGACGTGGCAAAATCTGAACTTGGCACAAAACGTATCGATCCGGAAACGGGCAAGAAATTTTATGATCTGAATAAGGACCCGATTGTTTCTCCTTATACAGGCAAATCCTATCCGCTGTCTTATTTCGAAACCAGCGTTGATACCCGCGTGGAAGAAGAAGAGACAGAAACCGAAGAACTGGATACAGCACTGGATGCACCGGAATTCGTATCTCTGGAAGATGCGGATGATGAAGCAAAAGGCGACGACATTCCTGATCTGGATGATGACGATGATGTGGATCTCGGCGATGACGATGATCCGTTCCTGACCACAGATGATGAAGACGAAGACGATGATGATATGTCCGGTCTTCTCGGCGGTGGCGGCGGTGTTGGCGACGACGACGAAAGCTGATCGCCGGTCATTCCGAACCTGAATTGCAAATGCCCTGCACTGTCACCAGTGCAGGGCATTTTGTTTTTTAGTGCTTTTGCACTACGGAAAAGACGTTTTGCTGCGGGATTTGCAAATAATTTGAATAACTTTGAAAGAGTTTGATTTTTGCTCTTGATCTTCCGTAAAAGGCAATTTATGTAGCCGTCACGAACAGATCACAATCTGCTTCGCACCACCGGAACCGACGCTCAGGTCGGCATGTTTCAAAAACATGATCGGTAATGGGGCCATAGCTCAGCTGGGAGAGCGCTTGCATGGCATGCAAGAGGTCAGCGGTTCGATCCCGCTTGGCTCCACCAAAAAATCACAAAACATTTTATTCTATAAAACAATGTCTTGAAAAAGATGCTCTGTTTGATTCTCCATATTCCGATCAAGGGTTTTGCCTTGTCTGAAAAGGAACCAATTGGCTGTCAGTCAAATGAAAACCTTCTGATTAAGCTCAGAGCTTCATCAGAAATTCAGGTTCTTTGAGATTTGCCATTCATTGTCGGCGTTCAGTTCTACGCGCTTGTTGCCCCGGTAGAAGATCGGGTTTCCGGTTTTCTTGTCCATGGAAAAGCGGGTAGGGGCAAGCCTGTCGTCCTCGTAGCCGGTTGTCGCCAAGGCGAGTGCTTCTTTGAATTTACCGTCTTTGCATAGATTCTTAAAAAGGCTCAAATTCATTGGTTTGCTTTCATCCATCCTTGTTGCTCAGACCTGCTTTTAGGAACTTCCTGCACATTAAGCTATGCCTTAGGCACGGTTAATGCAGCATAGTGGCAAAATAGGTGGTATGTTTTCAGCCGAACAGATCTCATGCAGAACGGGATGCGTTATGAAAAAGAAGCTTGTGGTTATTGGTGCGGGTTTTGCAGGCCTGCAGGTCGTTCACGGGCTGAAAAATGCTGATATTGACATTACTTTGGTGGATCGCCGCAATCACCATCTTTTCCAGCCTTTACTCTATCAGGTTGCAACCACCGTGCTTGCAACATCTGAAATAGCATGGCCGATCCGCCATCTTTTCCGTGATCGCCCGGAAGTGACAACTTTGCTTGATGAGGTTGTCGGAATTGACCGTGTTCATAAAACAGTGCGCCTGCGCAACAGTGCTGAATTGCCTTATGACATACTCGTTCTGGCAACGGGTGCACGCCACGCCTATTTCGGTAAAGATAAATGGGAAGCCTTTGCGCCGGGTCTGAAAACACTGGAAGATGCAACGACAATTCGCAGGCGCATGTTGCTGGCTTTTGAGCAGGCGGAACTGGAGACGGATCCGGCCAAGCGTGAAGCATTGCTGACATTCGCTGTGATTGGTGCGGGGCCGACAGGTGTTGAAATGGCCGGTATGATTGCAGAACTTGCTCATCACACGCTGCCGCGCGAGTTTCGCCGTATTGATACACGTCAGGCGAAAGTTCTGCTGGTTGAGGCCGGAGCGCGTGTTTTACCGAGCTTCAGCGAAGATCTATCCGGTTATGTCCGCAATGCACTGACAAAGCTCGGTGTCACCGTTCGTACAGGTGTACCGGTCACAGCCTGCGATGAGAGTGGTATCACAATCGGTGAGGAGCCGATTGCCTGTCGCACAATCGTCTGGGCGGCTGGTGTGCAGGCATCGCCTGCAGCGCAGTGGCTTGGAGCAGAATCGGATCGTGCGGGCAGGGTGGTTGTCACTAAGGATTTGCGGCTTGCGGATGATCCGTCAATTTTTGTGATCGGTGATACGGCCTCGGTCAAATGGGGTGAGGATCAATCCGTGCCCGGCATTGCTCCCGCTGCCAAACAACAGGGTAGCTTTGTTGCAAAATGCATTCGTGCCATGCTGAAAGGTGTGCCTGCACCTGAAACTTTCACATATCGCCATCAGGGTAATCTGGCGACAATCGGCCGAAAAGTTGCTGTTATCGAATTCGGAAAATTCAAGCTGAAAGGCATTCTGGCGTGGTGGATATGGGGGCTTGCCCATATCTATTTTCTGATCGGAACGCGTTCACGACTTGCAGTCGCGTGGAGCTGGCTCTGGATTTATC
>NZ_ANNO01000148.1:0-2559 GCF_000409565.1 Pseudochrobactrum sp. AO18b | reverse complement strand
CCCCCGCCGTTGGGGGGGATTTTTAATATCAGGCAGCGATTTTTCGGCGCATAAACGGTCCATGCGGGATTTCCGGCGGCGCAAAAGTTTCAGCAGAAGCGCGATCCCAACGGCTGTACCAGTCGGATAGTTCTTCAATCTCAGGGCCGGAGACCAGAAAGCCGTTTGGCAGATACGGATAGACTTCATTACCGTCGAGGAATTCATTGTCCTTTTGACGGAACATGAAATGATAAGGCATGAAGTCACGCGGGTCACTGAGACCAGCCGCACCGGCAAGCTCACCCAGAGCATGCATCGTATTGCGGTGGAAACGTGCAACGCGGTTGCTCTTATCGCCGACATCGATCGCACGCTGACGTAACGGATCCTGCGTGGCAATACCGACAGGGCAGGTATTGGTGTGACAGGACTGTGCCTGAATGCAGCCGACAGCAAACATGAAGCCGCGTGCCGAATTACACCAGTCAGCGCCCAGAGCAAAAGTACGGGCAATATCAAAGGCCGAGACGATTTTACCGGCCGCACCGATTTTGATCTCGTGGCGGATACCTGCACCGCGCAGCGTATTATGCACAAAGGTCAGACCTTCAAGCATCGGCATACCAACGCGATTGGCAAATTCCAGCGGAGCCGCACCGGTGCCGCCTTCTTTACCGTCAACGACGATGAAATCAGGATAAATACCGGTTTTCAGCATGGCCTTGACCATCGACATGAATTCACGACGGTGACCGATACACAGTTTGAAGCCGACAGGCTTGCCGCCGGAGAGTTCACGCAGCTGGCCGATAAATTTCATCATGCCGATCGGTGTGGAGAAAGTATTATGCGCAGGCGGTGAGATGCAATCTTTGCCCATCGGAATACCGCGTGCTTCGGCAATCTCCGGTGAGATTTTCTTGGCTGGCAGCATACCGCCATGACCGGGTTTTGCGCCCTGACTGATTTTCAGCTCAATCATTTTGACCTGAGGATCAGCAGCCTGAACGGCAAATTTCTCCGGTGAGAATGTGCCGTCATCATTACGGCAGCCAAAATAGCCGGATGCAACCTGATAGATCAGATCGCCGCCGCCTTCGCGGTGGTAACGGCTGATACTGCCTTCGCCGGTATCATGGGCAAAACCACCAATTTTCGCGCCTTTGTTCAAAGCAAGAATGGCATTGGCAGAAAGCGCGCCGAAGCTCATGGCCGAAATATTATACAGGCTGGCATCATAAGGCTGTTTGCAGGCAGAGCCGCCGATACGGACACGGAAATCCGTATCCTTAATCACCATAGGAACAGCAGAATGGGTCAGCCATGCATAGCCGGAACTATAGACATTTTCGATCGTACCGAACGGGCGTTTGTCCTCAACGCCTTTGGCGCGCTGATAAACCAGTCCGCGGATTTCGCGGCTGAACGGTTCTTCATCGCGGTCGCCTTCAATAATATACTGGCGCAGTTCCGGACGGATACTTTCGAGAATAAAGCGCATATGCCCGATGATCGGGTAATTGCGCAGAATTGCGTGTTTGGACTGAAAAATATCATAGACGCCCAGCCCAAGCAGAGAGCTTGAGACGGCAGTGATGATAAGGAGCCATTCGCTGTAAAAGACTGCCCCGATAAAGGAGGCAATGGTCAGGAGCGCAACACAAGTGAGAACTGCATAACGCTGATAAGAGAGCATGATTGTCACCATCTTTATATGAGCCGGAATGAACCGCTTTTTGAAAAAGAGTCGCTTAACCGGTCGATTGGCGTCTCCTTAGCCCAGCCGTTCAGCGATTGCGAGAGGGATTATTGCTTTGATGTGCGGGGATTTGAGGGAAAATTTGAGCAATTCATTGTGATTAAGCAGAAAACAGAGCTGTTTTCTGCTTAACACCGGTCTTTACGGAGTATTTTCTCCCATAATCGGTTGCTGTGAGAAGCTGCAAATTATACCGGCTGGCTTATAATGCCTGACTGCTGCGCCTTTGCTTGTGGTTTACGCGTGTGAAGGCGGTGCAGAAATATTGTTGCGCATCGAAATCCTGCATTACTCATCCGTTATATATTTGAAAATATTTTATAAATTTAACATTTCACGCAAGAGAGACGGCTGATTTTCGTCGTTTCCGGCCGATCACAAATGCGATTTGGAAGGAACTTATTAACCTTCATTTTTTATTACTTTGTGGACAGAACTCAGTAGCGTATTTTTGGTTTTTCAGGTCCATGCGTATTCCCCGATCCAATTTCTCCATTGCAACGACTGACCGCTTTGCGGTTTCCGCTGACATGCGTGAACCGGTATCCCAGCCGCAGGAAATACAGAGGCCGGAACAATCTGCTTCTGGCGCTCCTGCACCCGTATCACAGCCGCAAGCGGAACATGTCGTTACAGAATCAGAGGTGGCGGAAATAATCTCCGTTGCCCCTCTCAGCTATGCTCCGGCGGTTGTGACAGAAGTCGCACCGGCAGCATCGACTGCCGCCCCTGTGCCCGTTACCCCGTCATACCCGCTTAGGAGTAAGCAGATGAGCAACAATTTTGCGGTTAAGCATTGGATGGATCAGGACAGATCC
>NZ_ANNO01000147.1:0-19140 GCF_000409565.1 Pseudochrobactrum sp. AO18b | reverse complement strand
CTGCGCAGGAACCTGTTGCAGCAGCTGTGCCTGCCGCGCCGCAGGCCGTATCTGCTCCGGTACATCCGAAACCGGCCAATCCGACGATGACCGTGCCTAATCCGCATGTGGCCTATCAGGGCTTGTCTGTACGTGAGCAATTCGGCTCCGGCGAAAAGGTCTGGAAAAATGCTTTTGCTTTGGCCGAGAATGTGCGTTTTACCCGCACACCTGAAAATGAATTGCAGCGCTTGCGCGCCAAGCTGATTGAAGAATTCGGTGCGGAGGAAGAAGTGCAGCCATCTGCACCTGTGCAGAAAGAAGTAGCTGCAACACCTGTCATGCAGCCTGCCACCGCCGCTCCTGTGGCTGCCCAGCCTGTTCGTACTGCGCCGGTTTTGCGCGGACCTTCAAGCATGATTGTTGCTGCGCGTTTGCGCCTGCCTGCCGTTCCGGTTGCGCCGCATGTTGAAGCTGCGGCACCTCTGGCCGGTACCGTGCCGACACCGGTGGTCTCAATCGTGCCGGAAGCTGAAGTGGTCAATGCTGTGGTTTCGCATCTGCCTGAGCCGCAGCAGCCTGTGCTTGCTGAACCTGTTGCTCCGGTTGCTGAGACAGAGCAGGGCGGTTTGCAGCTGAGCCATTTGTCTGATTTTGCCTTCTGGGAATTTGCCGGATTGCCGGAAATTGCCCCTGCTGCGGAAGCTGTTGTTGAGACAGTGACAGAACCGGCAGAAATGCCTGCACCTGTATTGGCACCTGTAGCCGTGATGCCTGTCGCGGAAGCAGCACCCGTTGCGGAAGAAAAATCAATTCTGAGCATGTTCCGCACCGTTGAATGGCGACCAGTGCATGACGAAGCACAGATTGCTGAAACCGTAGCGGAAACTGTTGCAGAAGCCGCAGTTGAGATTGAAGCTGAAACACCGGCACCGGTTGCGGAAGCCGTGGCTGAGCTTGCAGAAACTGTTGCTGCTGCGGCAGAGCCTGCACAGACTGTCAGCAATCCGTTTCTGCCATCCTTTAGTTTTGGCCTGTCCGGTTATCAGATGCCGGTCTATTCAATTGCCACACAGGCACTGAGCATGCAGCCGCCGCTGAATGCAGTGTCCGTACCGGCAGCAGAAGAAGCTGTGGTCGTTGCTGCCGAGCCGCTTGCAGAAATGCCAGCTGAAATAGTGACTGAACCAATTGCTGAAGCAGTTGCTGAAACTGTGGTGGAAGATTGTGATCTGGTACAGGAAGCTGTGGCGGAACAGGAAGAAACACCTGTCGCACCAACTGTTGCACCGGTAACATTCGCTGCCGCTCCTGCGCCACGCAATCCGTCGGCCTCGATCAACTTGTCGATTTTCTCGCCGACCGCGATTGAAACCGGAACTGTAATGTCCGGTGAAGGTTATGAATATCCGCCTCGTGCTTTGTTGCAGGAGCCTGTTTATAAAGACGGTGCGATTATTTCGCAGGAAATGCTGGAGCGCAGCGCTGGTTTGCTGGAAAGCATTCTGGAAGATTTCGGTGTGCGTGGTGAAATCATCCATGTGCGTCCGGGTCCGGTTGTCACCCTCTATGAATTTGAACCGGCACCGGGTGTTAAATCCTCCCGCGTGATTGGTCTGGCTGATGATATTGCCCGTTCCATGTCGGCACTCTCTGCCCGTGTTGCAGTGGTGCCGGGGCGCAATGTGATCGGTATTGAATTGCCGAATTCGATCCGCGAAACGGTTTATTTCCGCGAGCTGATTGAATCGCCTGCTTTCGAGCGCACCAATTGCCGTTTGGCGCTCTGCCTTGGCAAAACCATCGGCGGTGAGCCGGTAATTGCCGAGCTTGCGAAGATGCCGCATCTGCTGGTTGCCGGTACGACCGGTTCCGGTAAGTCTGTTGCTATCAATACTATGATCCTGTCGCTACTCTACCGTCTGAAGCCGGAAGAATGCCGCCTGATCATGATCGATCCGAAAATGCTGGAATTGTCGATTTATGACGGTATTCCGCATCTGCTCACCCCTGTCGTTACCGATCCGAAAAAGGCCGTCGTGGCGCTGAAATGGACCGTGCGCGAAATGGAAGAGCGCTATCGCAAGATGTCGCGTCTCGGTGTGCGTAATATTGACGGCTACAATGCCCGTGCAGCCGCAGCGCGTGAAAAAGGTGAGACTGTAACCTGTACCGTTCAGGCAGGCTTTGACAAGGCGACCGGTGAAATCCTGTATGAAGAACAGGAAATGGATCTGACGCCAATGCCTTACATCGTCGTTATCGTCGATGAAATGGCCGACCTGATGATGGTTGCCGGTAAGGAAATCGAAGGTGCGATCCAGCGTCTGGCGCAGATGGCGCGTGCGGCCGGTATTCACCTGATCATGGCGACGCAGCGACCTTCTGTTGATGTGATCACCGGTACGATCAAGGCGAACTTCCCGACCCGTATTTCCTTCCAGGTCACGTCGAAGATCGACAGCCGTACCATTCTTGGTGAACAGGGTGCTGAGCAACTGCTTGGTCAGGGCGATATGCTGCATATGGCCGGTGGCGGTCGCATTGTCCGCGTCCATGGTCCGTTCGTATCGGATGAGGAAGTCGAAAAGGTCGTTAATCACCTGAAAGAACAGGGACGTCCTGATTATCTGGCAACCGTAACTGCTGATGAAGAAGACACGGAAGCGGTTGAAGATGACAGTGCGGTTTTTGATAAGAGCGATATGGCATCCGACGACGGCGATGATCTTTACGAAAAGGCTGTCAAAGTGGTGTTGCGGGATAAGAAATGCTCGACATCCTATATCCAGCGGCGTTTGTCGATCGGTTATAACCGTGCCGCATCTCTGGTGGAGCGTATGGAGCAGGAAGGTCTTGTCGGCGCTGCCAATCATGTCGGTAAGCGCGAGATCATCGGTCAGAATGACGGTATGTAATCCGTTAAGCTGATCTGCTGTCTTTCAGCAAATAGAAATATGATTACTGCCTGCCGGAAAATATACCGGCGGGCAGTTTTTGTTTTTAAGCTATTAGATATATGTAAGTTATAATTTTATAATGTAATGCAGGTCGTTTTTATTGCGCAGAAATATCATTTTGCGGAGATCTTGTTAAAAAATGACAGTTATTTGCTGTTGTTAAATGTGCCATCTTCACGCCATATTAACCATATGGGTGCATAAAGGGGAGGAGAGCCCTGAGATGCGTGAGGTGGGGTATGCAGCGCTACAGATTTGATCAGAAAACCATAGTCGTACAGGCGATTGTCGAAATGATTAAGCGTGGTGTGCCTGCTTCCGAGATGGATATTTATCTCAGCCGCATGGGGCCAGTTGATCTCGATATGCTGCAGCAATGTATGGATGAGGTTTATGCCTATATTGCGCAGGAAGAGGAAAGAGAACAGGAACTGTATCAGGATCGTGCCGTAGCATAATCCGGCTGTCAGGCTGTGCTTATGCCGGAACAGCAGGATGCAAAAGCAAGATAGATGACACAAAGATAACGTAAATCTGTCATGCTCTTGAAATAATCGGGGCCTATACATAAATAAAGTTTAAGAAATTCGCCTGACTATTGACCACGGATGTACTGGCATTGGTTGAGGCGTTTCATGGAAGGTCGGGACATCCCGGCCTTTTTCATTTTCTAAAGCTTTTTTGCCAGGAGCGATTGACGTCCGGATTGGATCCTAGTGCTCGCTCTGTCTCCTTGTTTTTACGCATGTCGTTATCGGAAAACCGGTGCCCGCTTTCCCGTGACCTGCTCTGGATTCTTTATTTGATCGCATTATCACTGCCGTCAAGTTGATCCGACTTGACTAAGTTCAGGGCGTCAAGCTGGTCCCTCTTGACTGTGAAATGCCTTGGACCTTTGCAGCTGTTTCCTGATTTCCCTGTTTCATGTGCCGTCTTATGCCTGCCGGATAGTTTTTGCTCCGGACGCGGAAACGTGACCGAGATTCATCTTGCTGTTAGATGCTTTCCTGCTTATAGAAACCGCAAAAGTTCTGGATGCCGGAGTGAATCGGTCTGATATGCCCGTCAATTGTGGGTTCAGACATTCGATATTCCGGTCTGATGGGAGCAGCTTTTATCTTTTTTGAGAGATGAAATTGCTCCGGCCGGGTTTTCTGAAATATGTGCGTATAGGCGCCGGTGTTGAAATACGGCGCTTTTTTGTTTATGAATTTCAGAATTTACCGAAACTACTGTATGTTCTTCTTAGTCTGAAACAATGTCAGATAAGAAATAATACAGCATTTCAAAGCAGTTAAGATGTTTTTGAGCTTATTCATGAGCCTGAAATATCTTGGTGAATGTTGATATGTGGCCTGTCCCGGGCGCATTCAAGACGGAAAAATTAAATGAAACACAGATTATTCCGGTCGGCAGGTATCGGTGCGGTTCTGATGCTGACGGCTATACTGGCAGGGTGTCAGCAGGTTGTGCTGTTTCCTAAAGGCGAAGTCGGCATTAAGGAACGCGACCTGATTGTTTTCGCGACAGTCATCATGTCGCTGATTGTTGTGCCGGTCATTATCGCGACCTTGTATTTCGCGAATAAATATCGCGCCAACAAAGATAATGAATATCTGCCGGACTGGCATCACTCAAACAAGATTGAAGCCGCTGTCTGGATTATTCCGTGCATCGTCATCCTCATTCTTGGTTATGTGACTTGGATTAAGACCCATGAGCTCGATCCGTACCGCCCGCTGGAACATGCGGCAAAGCCGGTTCAGGTTGAAGTTGTGGCTATGAACTGGAAATGGCTGTTCATCTATCCGGAGCAGGGGATTGCCTCGGTGAATGAACTGGTCGTACCGGTTGATCGTCCGCTGAACTTCCGTATCACTTCCGGTCACACGATGAACTCCTTCTTCATTCCGGCTCTAGGCGGTCAGGTTTATGCAATGCCTGGTATGCAGACCAAGCTGCACCTCATCGGCAATGAAATCGGTGCTTATGAAGGTATCTCCGCGAACTATAGCGGTGACGGTTTTGCGCAGATGCGTTTCACAACCCATGTGAAAAACGAAGCCGACTTTGAAAAATGGGTTTCCGAAGTCCGCACCTCTGACAAAGCGCTGAACCGTGCCGGTTATATCGAGCTGGATCAGCCGACAGAGAAGCATCCGGTTACACATTATGCCTCAACTGAGCCTGGTCTGTTCAGTGCTGTTATCGGTCGTTGTGTGGATGGCAAGACCCCGTGTGTCAGCCATGGCGGCGGCAGCGTACAGAAGCTTTCACCATTCATCACATCCTCTGTGAAAAAAGAATCGCCTGCGGAACCTGCGTCTAACTGACGGGATTTCGTGACTTTAGGCAGGCAGACCATTGGCAGATTATGGCCAATGGTTTTGCCATTAAAAGTGTAGAGAAATGTTCGGAAAACTTACCCTGGCGGATATTCCGCTTCACGAACCGATACTTGTGGTCACTTTAAGTGCCGTTGTACTCGGCGGTTTGTCTCTGTTCGCAGCCATTACCTATTTCGGTAAATGGGGCGTATTGTGGCGTGACTGGCTGACAACTGTCGATCATAAGCGCGTTGGTATCATGTATATCATTCTGGCGCTGGTGATGCTGTTCCGCGGCTTCTCCGATGCCGTGATGATGCGCGCCCAGCAGGCTATGGCCTCCGGCGCCAATGAAGGCTTCCTGCCTCCGCACCACTATGACCAGATCTTCACTGCCCATGGCGTGATCATGATCTTCTTCGTGGCGATGCCGTTTATCGTTGGTCTGATGAACTTTGCAGTTCCGCTGCAGATCGGTGCCCGCGACGTTGCGTTCCCTTACCTGAACTCCCTGAGCTTCTGGCTGACTGTTGCCGGTGCTATTCTGGTAAACATCTCGCTCGGCGTCGGTGAATTCGCCCGTACAGGCTGGCTGGCTTATCCGCCGCTGTCCGGTCTGGAATACAGCCCCGGTGTCGGTGTTGACTATTACCTCTGGGCTTTGCAGATTTCCGGTATGGGTACGCTGCTCTCCGGTGTGAACCTTATCGCAACCATCATCAAAATGCGCGCTCCCGGCATGACAATGATGCAGGTTCCGGTTTTCACATGGACTGCACTCTGCTCGAACATTCTGATCGTTGCAGCTTTCCCGATCCTGACCGTAACCCTGTCGCTCCTGCAGCTTGACCGTTATCTTGGTATGCATTTCTTCACCAATGATTTCGGCGGCAATCCGATGATGTATATCAACCTCATCTGGATCTGGGGTCATCCGGAAGTTTATATTCTGGTTCTGCCTTGCTTTGGTGTGTTCTCGGAAGTTATCGCGACTTTCTCTGCCAAGCGTCTGTTCGGCTATACTTCAATGGTTTATGCGACCGTTGCCATTACCGTTCTGGCCTTCCTCGTCTGGGCTCACCACTTCTTTACAATGGGTGGCGGTGCCTCCGTTAACGCCTTCTTCGGCGTGGCGACAATGATTATTTCGATCCCGACAGGGGCGAAAATCTTCAACTGGCTGTTCACGATGTATAAAGGCCGCGTGCGTATGGAAACGCCGGTTCTGTGGACTGTCGGCTTCATGTGTACCTTTGTGGTCGGTGGTATGACCGGCGTTATGCTTGCAATTCCGCCTGCGGACTTTGTACTGCACAATTCCGTATTCCTGATCGCGCACTTCCATAACGTGATTATCTCCGGCGTGCTGTTCGGTTGTTTTGCCGGCTTCATCTACTGGTTCCCGAAAGCATTCGGTTTCCGTCTCGATGAAACCTGGGGCAAACGCGCATTCTGGTGCTGGCTGACCGGTTTCATTCTTGCCTTCATGCCGCTCTATATTCTGGGCTTCATGGGTATGACCCGCCGTATCAACCACACTGAAAATCCGGCATGGCAGATTTACCTGATTATTGCCGCTATCGGTGCTGCAATCATTCTGGTTGGTATTGCCTGTCAGATCATTCAGGTTCTGGTGTCCATCCGCAACCGCGAAGCTCTGCGTGACCACACCGGTGATCCGTGGGAAAACGGTCGTACGCTGGAATGGTCTGTGGCTTCTCCTGCTCCGTTCTACAATTTCTCTGAGACACCGCGTGTTCAGGATGTTGATGCTTACTGGGATATGAAGAAGCGTGGCGTGAAGCGTAAAACCGACAAGTTCAAGCCAATTCATATGCCGCGTAATACCGGCACCGGTTTCATCATCGGTATGGTTTGTATTGCGCTTGGTTTTGCCGGTGTATGGCATATCTGGTGGCTGGCAATTGCCGCTACTCTGGCCATCATCGCGATCAGCATCATCCATTCCTTCAACAATAACCGCGACTACTATGTCACTGCGGAAGAAGTGCAGCGCATCGAAGATGAGCATACGCTCAAGCTGCAGTCTTTGGGAGTTAAGCCATGAGTGCCGCTGTAACGCACGCTAACGATCACGCCCACGGGCATGACGACGATCACGAGCACCACGATTCCCGCGGCACGACACTGATCGGCTTCTGGATCTACCTGATGAGTGACTGTGTCATCTTCTCGGGTCTGTTTGCCACCTTTGCAGTTCTCTCGCGTTCATACGCGGGAGGACCGACCGGCTGGGAACTGTTCGATCTGAACTTCATTGCTGTGGAAACCGCTCTGCTGCTGTTCTCCAGCCTGACCTATGGCTTCGCGATGATCGCGATGTCACGTAAAAAACAATCCGCCATGCTTGGCTGGATTGCCGTGACATTCCTGCTCGGCGCAGCCTTTCTGGCGATGGAAATCTATGAATTCCATCACCTGATCGAAATCGGTGCCGGTCCTGGCCGTTCTGCATTCCTGTCCGCCTTCTTCGTATTGGTCGGTACGCACGGTTTGCACATTCTGTTCGGTCTGATCTGGATTTTGGTTCTGGTCGCGCAGGTTCTGCGTTCCGGTCTGACAGAAGCCAACCAGACACGTCTGATGTGCCTCAGCCTGTTCTGGCACTTCCTTGATGTTGTCTGGATCGGTGTATTCTCGATTGTTTATCTGATGGGAGTTCAGGCATGAGTTCCGCGCATAAAACTGAAGCATCAGCCAGCGAAACCAAGAATTATATTATCGGTTTCATTCTGGCCGTCATCCTCACAGCCGTACCTTTCGGCGTGGTGATGGGACAGTATTTTGACACCACCACAACCGTTGCCATTATTATGGTTTTCGGCGCGGTGCAGATGATTGTTCATCTGGTTTACTTCCTGCATATGGATTCCAAATCCGAGGGCGGCTGGACATTGCTGGCTCTGCTCTTCACCGTGCTGATTTTGGCGATTGTTCTGATCGGCTCGCTGTGGATCATGAACCATCTGGCCATCAATATGATGGAAGTCAGCCCTGAGGCCGCACGCGCGCTGCCATAAGGTGCAATATGGGTGAGCTTATCTCACTCACGGGAATAACAATGAACGGCGCTGCCTTTGGCTGCGCCGTTTTTTTATGCATTTTATATTGAGATGCATGGGTAACCTGTCTCAAATTACAGTCCTTATTCTTTCATAATTTTGATCTTCTCAAAGCGCGTCATTTAAAATTTGCATTCATTTAAATTTTTTCAATTTTAATTTGGTGATTTCGATGAAGAGTATTTCAATAATTTCAGGGCTAATGCTGCTGGTAGGAACCGGCATTGTGCAGGCGCAGGTCGCTACTGTTTCGGGTACTGTCAATTTACGGCAGGGGCCGGGTACAAACTATACGCGGATTGCAGCTTTGCCACGCGGAGCAGCGGTGCATATTGAGAGCTGCCGCGGCAGCTGGTGTCAGATCAGAAGCAGCTGGGGGATAGGCTGGATAAGCGGCCGTTATTTATCTCAATCCTATCAGGGCTATAATGCTGCACCGGTCTATAATACGCAGCCGCAAGTCACTTTCGGGCTGAATATCGGATCAGGTTTTTATGATGATCCGTTTTATGCTCCGTATTATCAACCTTACTACACGGGCTGGCACCCGCCTTATTACCGGCCTTGGTATCGTCCGGGCTACCGGCCTTATGGGCCACGCTATAATCCTCGTCCTTTTGGCCGACAGGGCTGGAGCCCCCGATGGGGTGTGGGGCCTGTGCATTTTCCGCGCGGAGGATGGCGCAGATAGGATCTGATAAGGCAGATTCTGCAAGGCGATTCCCTGTTATAGGAAACTTGGCTCCATGGCAGGACTCTTTAAGGGAGGTGGCTGTATTTTAACCAATGCGCATTTTCTTGGAACGTGTTGCAATCCGTATGACAAATGCGTTCCGGAACAATATCTCAGGCCGGTTTTAAATTGCCTGTGCGGCTGTATTTTTAAAAGACAAATATTTTCAATATTTTACGGCTTTATGCCTCTGTAATTTTCGTTTTTGTTTCTTTCTTAAGATTAAATATTCAAAATTCATATTTGATTGAAAGCCACAAATTAAGTTTTTCTTTAGGTAAAGGAAAATACAAATTAATATTTTGTTAAGCATAAATTTTAAAAAAGCAGTGTAAGCTTTTGGATTATACTCTCCGCTAGTTTGATTGTTAGGCATCGCGCGATGGGTGGAGCGGGCTATGCCGAGGAATATGCGTATTGACCCCGTTGAATGGGATGATATGCAGGTAATAAATTAAGGAGAGCTCCAATCCGTAAAGTCAGCACCCTCCTGCTGTTCACTGCGCTGCTGCCGGTTATGGCGGCATCGCCTGCGCATGCTTTTGAGCTCTTTGGCATTAAACTTTGGGGTAAAGACAAGGCTGAAGAAGCCGATGATGTCATTGCCGAACCAAAACGCTACAGCGTTGAAGTCACTTCCGGCGGCACCCGCACCAATAAAGACGGCACGGCAGCCGATGTGGAAGATCTGGTTAAAGGCGCTTCACGGCTTGTGGCTGATGAAGAAAAAGCGGCTTCCGGCTCCGGCGGACTGCTGGCCAAAGCACGTGGTGATTACCGCCGTATTTTGATGGCACTTTATGGTGAAGGTCGTTATGGCGGCACCATCAGTATTCTGGTTGATGGCCGCGAAGCTGCAAACCTGCCGCCGGATACACAATTGCCGGATACATCGAAAATTGTCATCAATGTTGATCCGGGCCCGCAATTCCTGTTTGCCCGCGCCAGCATTAATGAACTTGCGCCGCCGACAGATGACCGCCGCGATCAGGTGCAGTCGCCTGAAAAGGCCGGTTTCAAAAACGGTGAAATTGCCAAATCCGGTACAATCCTGAAGGCAGAGCGTCTTGCTGTTGAGGCATGGCGCCAGCAGGGTTATGCCAAAGCGAAAGTTACGCGTGAGGATATTGTTGCCGATCATGAAGGCAATGTGCTGAATGCGGATATCACGCTGGAACCGGGACGTGTTGCCCATTACGGTCCTGTCAAAGTGCAGGGCACAGCCCGCATGGATCCGGAATTCGTTGCCTATATGACAGACCTGAAACCGGGGCAGGAATATGATCCGGATGATATTGAGCGCGCACGCCGCCGTTTGGCGCGGCTGGATGTTTTCCGCTCAACATCTATTCAGGAAGCACAGGAAATCAACCGCGACGGTATTCTGCCGATGGATCTGATCGTGCAGGAGCGTAAACCGCGCCGCTTCGGTCTTGGTGCGAGTTATTCCACGCTGGACGGTGCAGGGGTAGAAGCCTTCTGGATGCATCGCAATCTGTTCGGTAAAGCCGAGCGTCTGCGCTTTGATGCCAAGGTCAGCGGTATCGGCGGTTCGCAGGATAACTCCTATGATCCGAAAAACTTCACCTATGTGCTGGGTACATCCTTCACCAAACCGGGCGTGTTCACACCGGATACGGATTTCGTTTCGTCTCTGACCGGTAAACGTGAGGTTCTGGATAATTATACCGAGACATCGGTCGGCGGACAGGCAGGCTTTACGCATATCTTCAATGAAGATCTGAGCGGACGTTTGTTTGCCAATGTGTCTCGTGCGCAGTTTGATGATGATTATTACGGCAAACGCCAGTTCTTCACCGTGGGGATGCTGGGTGGTATTCTGCTGGATAAGCGCGATAACAAGACCAATGCCACATCCGGATATTATGCCGAGGGCGTGGTTGAGCCGTTCTACGAGCTCAAAAACGGCAGTTTCTCGACCAAATTTACCGCAGAAGGCCGTGGCTATTACGGCTTTGGTGAAGATAAGCGCGTTGTGCTGGCCGGTCGTGTTAAAGTCGGATCGATTGTCGGTGCCGATATGAGCGATCTGCCGCCGGATAAAGTCTTCTTTGCCGGTGGCGGTGGTTCTGTCCGTGGTTATGCTTATCGCAGCATCGGGGTGAATAAGCCGGGGGATGTGGTGATCGGCGGACGTTCGCTGATGGAAATGTCCGGCGAGGTTCGTACAAAAGTTACCGATAGTATCGGTGTGGTCGGGTTTGTAGACGGAGGATATGTCGGGGAGGAATCCTACCCTGATTTTGCGGAGAATCTGCGTTTGGGGGCAGGTGCGGGCTTGCGTTATGATACCAGTCTCGGACCGATCCGTTTCGATGCTGCCGTGCCGCTCAACCGCAAGGCAGGTGACTCAAGTTTTGCATTCTATGTCGGCATAGGACAGGCGTTTTGAACCGTTTTCTCGCTTTCGTAGCCACTTTCTTTATCATTCTGCCGCTCGGTATTTATATCGGGGCATCGTTGCTGCCTCAGGGGGCGGACAGCGTAACGACGCCTGCTACCGGCCAGAGCAATCCTGCGGGTTCAGGTACGCAGACCGCACAGGCTGACACTTCTGTTTCCACGCAGGAAGCCGAAGAGGAGAAGTCCTACTTCCTGTCTTTTGTTGAAGAAAAACTGTCGGGGCCGAACCGCAAGATCAGCATTACCGGTATTGAAGGTGTTTTGTCGTCTGAGGCTAAAGTCGGCGCTATCACGGTTGCTGACCGAGAAGGTATCTGGCTGCGCATTAAAGATGCCCAGCTTGTCTGGAGCCGTCTGGCTCTTTTGCGCGGTCGTCTGAGTGTGGATACACTCTCGGCCAAGGAAGTTGAGTTTATCCGCACACCTTTGCCGGATGAGGGACTGCCGTCACCGGAAGCCGGTGGCTTTGCTTTGCCGGAACTGCCGCTGGCGGTTTTGCTGGGTGAGTTGAATATTGAACGCCTGAAATTCGGCCAGCCGGTTTTTGGTCTGGCATCGGAAGTGGCACTGAAAGGCAATCTGACCCTTCAGGACGGATCGCTGGAGTCGCTGTTTGACATTCAGCGTCTGGATGGTCCGGGCGGCACGATGAAGCTGAAGGCGGATTATGCCAATGCCGATCAGAAGCTTGATCTGGATATGCGTCTTTCCGAGCCTGCCAATGGTATTGCCGCCAATCTCCTGAATATTGCAGGCAAACCGCCTGTTGAGCTGGCTCTGACCGGCGCAGGCAAGCTTGATGATCTGAAAGTTGACCTGACGCTTGATGCGGACAGCCAGCGCATTCTGACCGGACTTCTGACCCTGAACCGCAATGCGGACGGCACTGTTACCGGCCGCGTGTTTAATGCGGATGTCAAAGGTCCGATTGCTGCACTCATTCCGGAAAAATTCCGTGATTTCTTTGGCGCAACCTCAAGCCTTGCAGCCAATGGTTTTATCAAGGATGGCGGCGGTTTCCGTCTGGATAATTTCAATCTTTCCAATGCCGCTCTGCAGGTACAGGCCAAGGCCGAAACCGCCAATGACGGTTTTCTGACACGTCTGACCCTTGATGCGCTGATTGCAGATCGGGAAAAAGGCCGTGTGCTTCTGCCGGTCAGCGGCGGCCAGACCTCTCTGGCGTCTGCGCGTCTGACACTGGATTACGGCGACCGCCAATCCGCAGACTGGACAGGCAAGCTGCTGGTTGAAGGTCTGCAGGCCGGTGATTTCTCCGCACAGCAGACTGTGCTGGATATGGGCGGCGCAGCAGAAAATCTGCAAGACGCACAAAACCGCCATGTCGGTTTCAATATTACAGGGAATGTAACGGGGATTAATGCCAGGCAGCCTGAGGTTGCGCAGGCGCTGGGTGATCGTTTTGATCTGGCCGTGTCGGGGCAATGGCGTGCCGGGTCTCCTGTGCAGCTTGAAAAACTGCAACTCACCGGTAATGGTCTGAGCGCTGCCTTAAAGGGTGCAATTGATAAATTCATTTATACCGGTGATATTGTTTTGCAGGCAAACAGCCTCATGCCGTTCTCGGCACTGGCAGACCGTTCGCTTGCCGGCAGTCTTGATCTGAAAGCAACCGGTACTGTTGCGCTTCTCACCGGCGGATTTGACCTGACGTTGGATGGCACAGCAGAGAATATTAAAACCGGTGAGGACATTGCTGACCGTATTATCAATGGCCGCTCCACTTTGAGCGGTGGTCTGGCACGTTCTGAAAACGGTTTTTCCGCTCGTGGTTTCCGTATTGGTAATGATGCAAATGCAATCACTGCCAATGGCTCATTCTCGAGCAAGGATGCCGATTTCGATCTGGGCGTTGAGATTGGTGATATTGCCGATTTGTCCGATAAGGCAACGGGACCTTTGTCGCTGAAAGCCAGTGCACGCGGAATAGAAAACCGGATTGCTCTGGCTGCCCGCGCATCTGTGCCTTCCGGTTCGCTGGAAGGGCGCAAACTGAATGAGGGTCTGCTCGACTTCAATGCTGTGCTGGACGGTTCTGATCCGAAGCTTGCTCCGTCTTTGAGCGGTGGTTTCAGCGGCAGTGGCTTCTTAAGCGGTGAAAAACTCGATCTTGCCGGTAAAATTGCGCTGGATGAGCAAGGCAAACGCCTGAGCGACCTGAATTTTGTTGCAGGCGGCACGCGCGTCAGTGGTGATCTGAATATTGCGGACAAAAACCTGCTCGCCGGTCGCCTGAAAGTTGATGCGCCGGATGTCTCAACTGCAGCCGCTCTTTTCCTTGCCAAAGCAACCGGTAGCATCAATGCGGATATTGATCTGTCTTATGAAAATGACCGTCAGAATGCTGCGGTCAAAGCAGATATCCGTAATCTGAATGTTGAAGGCAATGTGATCGGGCAGGCGGATATTAATGCGACGCTTGCCGACCTGTTTAATGTTCCTGTTGTGGACGGTACTGTGAAAGCACAGTCCATCCGCGCCGGTACATTTGAAATCAATACGGTTGATGCAACGGCTCAGTCTGAAGGCAGCAAAACGGTTTTTCAGGCTGCAACTGATCTGAAGATCGGTACCAAAGTTAAAGTCAACGGCGCATTGGAGCCGCAGGACGGTGGTTTGTTGCTGTCGCTTTCAGATGCGGAGCTGCGTCAGGGCACAATGCTGACCAGACTGGCGCAACCGGCATCTCTGGCGCTGAAAGGCAGCGATGTTACCTTTAACAATATTATCATGCAGGTGGGGGAAGGACGTCTGAGCCTTAATGGTGCTTTGGCTGATCGCTTCAATCTGGATGTGAAACTGGATAATTTGCCGCTGAATGTGGCAAATAGCATTCAGCCGGATTTGGGGCTTGGCGGTCTGATCAATGGTCAGGCCAAGGTTACCGGTTCGCGCAACCAGCCTGATGTCAGTTTTGACATCAATGCACGTGATGTGATTGCCCGCCAGACGCGTGAACTTGGCATTGGTGCCTTGAATGCGACAGCTAAAGGTACGTCGAGCCAGAACCGTCTGAAAGTGGACAGCCGGATTACCGGCGGTAATGGTCTTGATACCCGTGTGAATGGTTTTGTGCCGCTGGGCACGGATAAATCTGCCGGTGCGCTGGATGTGAATGTTGAACTGGCCAACCTGCCGCTGGCTTTGCTCAATGGCGTGGTGAAGGATCAGAATCTGGGCGGTAATGTTACCGGCACTGTAAAAGTCACCGGCGCTCTGACCAATCCTGCCGCCGAGTTCAATCTGAACGGACGCGCGCTGAGCGCCAAACCGCTGGCTGAGAACGGGCTTGCGCCTTTGAATCTGAAAGCTGCCGGTCGTTATGGTGATAAGACCGTCAATATCAGCTCGCTGTCTGTTGACGGTCCGCAAAATCTCAGCGTGACCGCGCAGGGGCGTGTGCCTTTGTCGGGCAGCGGTTTGGGTATTGATGTGACGGGGCAGATTCCGCTGGCGCTTGCCAATCGTTTTCTGTCGGATCGCGGAGCACAGGCAACCGGTACACTGGCTTTGACCGCCAATGTCAGCGGTGGTTTCGACAATCCGCAAATCCGCGGCATGTTCTCGACAAGCGGTGCGCAGATGGTTGATCCGGAAACCAATATCCGCCTCAACAATATTACCATCAATGGCAGCATGGAAGGTCAGACAATCCGCCTGCGCAATGCAAGCGCAGCTTTGTCGACCGGTGGTTCAATCAATGCGGATGGCACGATTTCGATCAATGCCGCGCAGAATTTCCCTGCCGATTTGCGGATCAATTTTGACAAAGCACGTTATGCGGATGGTTCCATGGTGGTTGCGACCATTAATGGCGGCCTGACCATTACCGGCCCGTTGATGCGCGATCCGCTGATTGCCGGTAAGATCGAGATTGAACGCGCGGAAATTACCGTGCCGGAAAGTTTTGGCGGCGGCGGTGCCAATATTGATGTGCGCCACGTCAATACACCGGCATCAGTGCTGATGACGTTGCAACGTGCCAAGGTGGAAACCCGTGCCAAGGGTTCCGCACCGGTGCCGACATCCCGTCCGACTGTGCCGCAACTGGATGTGCGCGTGATTGCGCCGAACCAGATTTTCGTGCGTGGTCGCGGTCTGGATACGGAACTGGGCGGTGCTGTCCGTCTGACAGGCCCTGTAACCAATGTGCGTCCGGTCGGTGGTTTTGAACTGCTGCGCGGCCGTCTGGATATTCTGACCCAGCGTGTAACCTTTGATGAAGGCCGTGTGACCCTGATCGGGGATATGAACCCGCAGCTCTATTTCGTTGCCCGCAGTGACGGCGGCGATATCATCGTGCTGGTGACGGTGCAGGGCACGGTGGATAATCCGGATATCAAATTCTCCTCGGAGCCGGAATTGCCGCAGGATGAAGTTCTGGCGCGTTTGATCTTCAAACGCTCAATCTCGGAACTGTCTCCTTTCCAGATTGCACAGCTTGCCGCTGCGGCCGCTGAACTGGCGGGTGGTAAAAACGCCAATCTGCTGGGTGCATTGCGTCAGGGCGTAGGGCTGGATGATCTTGATGTTGTCACCGACAGCAAGGGCAATGCAGCGGTTCGTGCAGGCAGCTATATCCGCGATAATATTTATCTCGGTGTGGAAGCCAGCGGTTCCAATGGCACCAAAGGCACGATCAATCTGGATATTACGCGGGATCTCAAGGCCAAAGGCTCCGTCGGTACGAATGGTGATTCCGGTCTTGGCGTATTCTACGAAAAAGATTACTGATCCGTCAGAGATGCGGATACTGATCGAATTGAAAAACCGGTACAAATTTGTGCCGGTTTTTTGCTTTTTACTGCATTTTTAATGTGTGGCGATTGTTTATGGTAAATGAAGATCCGGCGAATTTAATGATTTTTCAACCATGCGGGCGCACAATCCGACCTCTGAAAAGGTTTTGAAGATACGGATTTATCATGGCAAAGCAGGGTGAAATTCTGAACCGTCGCATTTTTCTGACCGGCGCCGGTGCCTTTGGTCTGGCCGGCTGTACCCAGTCGCTGGATATGTCGGCTTTTCAGCCGGATATTGATATGTCTTCGACCGGCAGTGTGATGCGCCCGCAGATCAGCGTTGATAAAGGCGTCACCAGTAATGAAGTGATGTATGCGGCGGTTCATGAGAATGGTTATTCCCTGCCTGCCATTCCTTATGAGAAAGTGCCGAAACAGTTCCGCCGCCAGATCGTGCCGGATCCGACAGGCGAGGCACCGGGCACCATTGTTGTGCGCCTGAATGAGCGATATTTGTATCTGGTGCTGCAGGGCGGCGAGGCCATGCGTTATGGCATCGGCGTCGGGCGTGCAGGTTTTGAGTGGTCAGGCCGTGCCAATGTGCAATATAAGAAGCAATGGCCGCGCTGGACACCACCGCCGGAAATGATCAAACGCCAGCCGGAGCTGGAAAAATACCGTAACGGTCAGGAGCCGGGACCAGCCAATCCGCTGGGCGCGCGCGCACTTTATATTTTCCGTGACGGCGTTGATACCGGCTATCGTATCCATGGCAATCCGGAATGGTGGTCGATCGGGCAGGCTATGTCTTCCGGCTGCGTACGTCTGATGAATCAGGATATTATTGATCTTTATGATCGCGTGCAGGGCAAAGCACCGATTGTTGTGCAGGCCTGATTAAAACTATTTGAAAATAAAAGCCGCGCTGAGCCGGAGCATTTTTAAAATGCTCCGGCTATTTATTTTACGCATTTTCATATGCAAAACCGGTTTCCACTTTTGCTGAAAATGCTTTAGCGCGGCTTTTTCTGTCTTGGGAGGACAGTAGTAAAAAAATGATCAAATATGATAGTTCAAATGGGTGCTGTTAGCGGATAGCTGAACCGGTCTGATGGTTTTGCGCAACAACAATCAGAGCCGGTACATCTTTGACGGCTTCTTCAGTCATGCTGAGAAAATGAAAATTCTGCTGTTGCTGGATCGGATTAGGCGCCACAAACATTGCTGCGGTCAGCAGGAGCGCAGCCATAATACCCAAGCGCTTTTCAGTTTTTGCATTCATTGTATTCGTCCTGTCGGTTTTGCCCGCGGATCCGGAGCGCTTCGCTCGCAGTCACTGGGCTAAAATCATGGTAAAGTTATGAAAGAGGTTTCAGCTCTTCATATCAGTGAAAGGTTTTGTGCCCTGCCGGTGATAAAACACAGGCAACGGCGTAATGAGGGATAGGCAGCAGCACCTGATCGAGCTCTGCCATGACCTGTGCATAATCCTGCGCGGCTTTTTTAACTTCCGCGACACGGCTGCCGGTCACCAGAGCATCCAGACAGGCATCACGGGTTGTATCGTCACCGTTTTGCAAGGCGGAGATCAGTCCCATCAGCAGGCATTCTTCACGGCAGATATGCATCGAACCATAAGGAAAGGCCTTGAGCTGACAAGCTGCACAAAAATGCAGGGTGCGGATGAAATGGGAGAGTTCGGCCAGCGCGAGCTTGGCTTTATCGAGGCCGAGTTCCTGAGTGTAAATCGTCCAGGCCATTTCCCACGGAATAACCGATCCGGTTTCGAAGCCGGATGTCCAGTGGCGATAACCTTCAAGCACCAGTTTTTCAGCCTGACGCTCGAAATAATGACTGGATGTTTCAAAGAGATTTCTGACCTGCATATTCATGGGCGGCATCCGATCTGTAACGGACGCGAAGGAGCGATGAATATGCGTCGCGGCTGAGGGCGCGACGATAGTACCGCCCTTGGGCGGTAAAGTGCCTGACCAAACATGAGGTCCTCCAATAGAGCGGGTTCAAGGCCCAAACATCAAAGGTTGAATTTATTGCCACGAGCCGGAAGTATCCCTCCCGAAAGCTCTGACAGCGGGAATATGCCGGTGAAAACGGTCGGTTGTCAAACCTAATTTTCAGCATTTATTTAGAAAAGTGTTCTTATTTCAATAGCTTAGAATAATTCCAGAGTATTTTACTCATGTTTTTATTCTAAAATGCAATGCTATCTATATGAATCCGTATATGTTTTGCGTGATTGTCGCATCTGGCCGGATTGCATGACATTCCGGCCGGATTTTTAAGCTCTGCGACGTCCCGCCTCATGCAAAACCCTGTAAACAGGATGGGTAAAAGGGAGCGGTTCCAGAATCATAATGCGGAGCACCGATATTACCGGCGCTCCGGTTTTGTGTTTTATCTCCGAACCGATGCCGCCCCGGAGAAGCAGGAATTAGTGATGGCTATGGTCATTGGCCTTGCCGCCAGCATTACCGGCAGAACCCTTGGACGGATTCACGTGAAACGGTAAATTAACCTTTCCGGCTTTTTCAAATTCCAGCTCAACATTGATTGTTTCACCTTCTTTGAACGGTTTGGCCAGATCCATAAACATGATGTGGAAACCGGTTGGCGCCAATTTCACAGTCTGACCGGCAGGAATAATCAGAGGCTCGCTCAGTTTGCGCATTTTCATGACATTGTCTTTCATCGACATTTCATGAATTTCGACTTTTCCGGCTGCATCTGTGGTGCCGCCGATCAGGCGATCATTTTCTTTGCCCTTGTTGGTAATGACAATGTAGCCGCCTGCCACGCGGGCATTCGGAATTGTCGCGATGCTATGGGCTTCGGAAAGTTGCAGATCGCCGG
>NZ_ANNO01000146.1:0-2458 GCF_000409565.1 Pseudochrobactrum sp. AO18b | reverse complement strand
GGCCGTCATGGCTTGCCTGTTTTGTGGCAGCCGCCACGAGCAATTGCGGCGCAGGGTTTTTCAGATCATGCGGGTTCTGGCCTTCTGCTGCGATATCTGTCCAGTTTTCGGTTTTACCGTTTTCGCAGGTCTGGATTGTCGGGAACGACAATGTTGTATCCTTGTCGAAGGCTGCGAGTTTGCCGACAACCGAGAATTCATCATAGAAATCGCCCGGCAGTTTGCCGCCTTTCCAGATCACTTCGGTCACGCCGTTTTTCACGTCTTTGCCGTGCACTTTATAGCTGTGCTGGTAGTCGGATTTAACAGTTTCAATATCCCATCCGGCTTTCATCTGCGGCTGAGCGGCAATGAAACCTTCCGGAATTTTGACATTGATCTGTGTGGTAGCTGCACCTTCACAGCCGTGCGGGATTTTGAGGACGGCTTTATAGCCGCTTCCTGCATTAGCCTGAGCTGTTTCAAGCGAAACATGTGCCTGTGCCAGACCGGCAGTGCCGAGAAGAAGGCTGGCAACACAGAGTGGTGTGAAAATGGTTTTCATAAATTTATTCCTTGCGAATATGCGGCTTTCCGGACTGCAAATTGCAGGCAGAAAGCATGAAGGCGCTTAAAGCGCATGACTGATATTTCCTGCGGTATTGTACGAATGCGCAGACCTGTTATCAGGCAAGGAAAGGTGGCGCCTGCGGCGGGGCGGCGGGCGGATAAGGTCGGGAGCGGGGCAGAACTTTGGCCGTGCGTCTGACGCTGTTGCCTGTGTCTTTGGCAACAACCGGACCACCGGCTGCAGGTGGTGTAACCAGTGCAAAAGCCGCCGAGATACGGCAGGCCTCGCAATCAACCATCATATTATGATTTTTATGATGCTGGTCAGAGGCGGCGCTGTTTTCGGAAACGCAGATCGAAACAATACTGCCATCAGGCATTGTTTCATAACGGATGAAGACCGGTTCAGCGGAGGTGCCGCTTTTGGTGGTCATTTGCAGCAGGGGGGTGCTGACATCCACCGGTCTATGGGCAAAAGACAGCAAAACAAGCGCCAATACGCACAGGATGCGTATTAAAACCAGCTTGTTTTTGTGTGTCTGAACCATCACCCTGAACTATATATAACTGCGCTTTCCGCTTTTTAGCGCGGTGCTTTGCGGAAGGAAAGAGCTTTCCTCTGTAATAATGATGCCGGATCTCCCTCTGCCTCACGATGTCACAGAGGTTTGCGCGGAAAGGGCTGAAGATAACTTTCTCTCAGACACAAAATCATTTAACGATGATGCATGAAATGCCAGTCGCAGGATAAAATACTGTGCCGGCAATGGTGAACAGATTATTCGACGGGGTATGAGGCATGTCACAGGTCACCAAAGATGTGGTGCTGGCTCAGCTGAAACAGGTCACTGGACCGGATTTCGAAGGTGATATTGTCAGCCTCGGACTGGTGTCCGATATTTTTATCGCTGATAATAAAGTGTTTTTCTCTATTACCGTGCCGTCTGACCGTGCGCAGGCGATGGAACCGCTGCGTCTGCGGGCGGAAAAACTGGTGAAAGAGATTCCGGGGGTTGCCGGTGCGCTGGTCACACTGACCGCCGAGCGCAAAGGCGGCCGCACCAGCGATGATGCGCCTCCGCCAAGCCGCCCTCAGCCCGCAGCTCAGGCGCGTCCGGCTGCACATACTCATGCAGCACCGCAGCCGCAGGCAAAACCGGGTATTCCGGGTGTTGGCAAGATTATCGCCGTGGCTTCCGGCAAAGGCGGTGTCGGTAAATCCACGACTTCGGTTAATATTGCGCTCGGGCTTCAGGCGCTGGGGCTGAAAGTCGGTATTCTTGATGCCGATATTTACGGGCCGTCAATGCCGCGCCTTCTCGGTATTTCCGGTCGTCCGGAAACGGTCAATGGCCGCATCATGAAGCCGATGAGCAATTACGGCCTCAAAGTCATGTCGATGGGCTTTCTGGTGGAAGAAGAAACCCCGATGATCTGGCGCGGCCCGATGGTGATGTCGGCGCTCAATCAGATGATGCGTGAAGTGGAGTGGGGCAATCTCGATGTGATGGTTGTCGATATGCCTCCGGGCACCGGCGATGCTCAGCTGACCATGGCGCAGCAGGTGCCGCTGGCCGGTGCGGTGATCGTTTCCACACCGCAGGATCTGGCGCTGATCGATGCCCGCAAAGGGCTGAACATGTTCGCCAAAGTTAATGTGCCGCTGCTCGGTATTGTTGAGAATATGAGCTATTTCATCGCTCCGGATACCGGCAAGCGTTATGATATTTTCGGACATGGCGGAGCGCAGCGCGAAGCTGAGCGGCTGAATGTACCTTTCCTCGGTGCGGTGCCGCTGGATATGCAGATCCGTGAATTATCTGATGCCGGTATGCCGATTACGGTGAAAGAACCGGACAGCCCGCATGCACAAATTTATCGTGAGATTGCCGAAAAAGCCTGGGCGCAG
>NZ_ANNO01000145.1:0-9303 GCF_000409565.1 Pseudochrobactrum sp. AO18b | reverse complement strand
TTTTTTTGTTCGGTCAGGTAATGACGCTTGGTTTTTCGCGGCCGGTATAATGCGTGATCTCTGTGAGTTCCGCAGCGGCGGCTATCAGCGGGGTCAGGGCAGACTGGGTTTCCAGATCATGCTTGCTGCTGTCAGCTTCATAGCGTTCTAGATAGATGCGGATGGTTGCACCGGCGGTGCCCGTGCCGGACAGACGCACCACAAGACGGGAACCTCCAGCGAACAGAATGCGGATACCCTGATGTTTGCTCACTGAATGATCGACCGGATCATGATAGGCAAAATCATCGGCTGCTTCCACAACCATGCCCTGCACGGTCTTGCCTTTAAGATCAGGCAATTTGGCGCGCAATGTATCCATTAGCGCATTGGCACCATCCGAGGCTACTTCTTCATAATCGTGACGTGAATAATAATTGCGGCCATAGGTCTGCCAGTGCTCATGCATAATCTCGGCGACAGATTGTTTGCGCACAGCCAGAATATTCAGCCATAGCAGCACAGCCCACAAACCGTCTTTTTCACGCACATGGTCAGAGCCGGTTCCCGCACTTTCCTCACCGCAAATGGTGACAAGACCGGTATCCAGCAGATTGCCGAAGAACTTCCAGCCGGTCGGTGTTTCATGCATGCCGATCTTCAGTTTTTCAGCCACACGGTCTGCGGCGCAACTGGTTGGCATGGAACGGGCAATACCGGCAATGCCTTTACTATAGGCCGGAGCCAGATGCGCATTGGCGGCAAGCACTGCCAGAGAATCCGACGGCGCAATATATATGCCCTTGCCGATAATCAGATTGCGGTCGCCGTCACCATCCGATGCCGCACCGAAATCCGGCGCATTGGCCGACATCAGCTCTTCATAAAGCTCATGGGCATAGACAATATTTGGATCAGGATGGTGGCCGCCGAAATCCTCTAACGGCACGGCATTGAAAACGCTGCCGGTTTTGGCACCAAGCCGGTTTTCAAAAATCTCTGTGGCATAAGGGCCGGTCACGGCATGCATAGCGTCAAAACGCATGGTGAAGCCGGATTGCAGCAGGGTGCGGATCGCCTGAAAGTCAAACAGGTTTTCCATCAAAACGGCGTAATCTTTCACCGGATCAATGATTTCCACCACCGTATCGCCGATCTGATGCGAGCCAAGCGTATCAATGTCGATATCGGCGCAATCGGCAATCTTATAGGATGTGATGGTTTTGGAATTGGCGAACATCGCTTCGGTCAGTTTTTCCGGAGCAGGGCCGCCATTGCTGATATTGAATTTGATACCGAAATCACCCTGCGGTCCGCCGGCATTATGGCTGGCAGAGAGAATAATGCCGCCAAAGGCTTTATTCTTGCGGATAAGATTGGAAGCCGCAGGTGTCGAGGTAATACCGCCAAGACCGACCAGAATGTGGCCAAAACCATTTGCAGCAGCAATTTTGATCGTGCTCTGGATGACCTTGCGGTTGAGATAGCGTCCGTCACCGCCAAGGACGAGTGTCTTGCCTTGAAAATCTTCCAGACTGTCAAAGATCGACTGGATGAAGTTCTCCGCATAATGCTCCTGAGCAAAGACAGTCACTTTTTTGCGCAAGCCCGAAGTGCCCGGCTTTTGATCTGTAAAAGCTGTGGTGCTGATAGTTTTAAAAGTCATGATCTGGCTTTGTCCTGACAATAACGGCTCTCGCAAAAGATAAATTCATGTGGAATGAACAAGTTGCATTCATGACGGATATTATAGGCAGTCCTGTGAAGCCGAAGTAAATGATTTCACATAAATAGCGGTTTATTGTTCAACTTTGGTAAGGCGGATTTATTGTATGTGTTTAAAAAGAACATTTTGATCAAAGAGATAGCGGCTGAAGATTGGCAGCCGCGCTGCCCCCAGTGCTTTGGCATGAACACCAACTGTACCCTCTTCAATCACCGGCGGGATGATTCCCTGTAAGTTGAGCCTGCCGATTTCATTGCGTGTAGTTTCAACGATCTTGGCGCGTAAATTTTCCGGCATCCAGCCGTCAATAATGGCAGCAGGAAAATCAATCACGCTGGCGGCTGATGAAATGGCATGGGCAAGGCTGCGCGCGGTCAGCAATACCCATTCATCAAGCACAGGATTGAAAATTTCCCAATTATCCGGTGCCGCCCAGAGTGGAGCCGTGTCTATATTTTGCTGCTTGAGACTGCGCTCCAATATGAACAGAGATGCGGTATCAATCAGCTGGGCAGGGCGGCTGATATGGCCTGCCGTAGTGACGAAACCGTTGCCCATCGGCATGGAACCCAGTGCACCGGCATTGCCGCTGCGTCCGGCATAAAGCGTATTGTTGAGTACAACGCCGCCGCCAATAAAGGAGCCGATGAAAAAATAGACATAATCCGCATAATCCGGTCCTGAACCGAAGGTCAGTTCCGCGCCGCAGGCGGCGGTGGCATCATTCTGGATCAGAACGGGAAAGGGCAGTTTCAGGCTCAATGCTTCGCAAATATCGGTGCTTTGCCAGGCCTGCAAATCCGCAGGTGGTGCGCCGACTTCCTCAACCCAGTTCCAGAGTTCAAACGGCATGGCAATACCGAGACCGGCGATGCGGCTTTGCTGGAAAGGCGTGAGCTGCGCCGTGAATTGCTCAATAGCCGAAAGCGTGAAATGTAGAATATTGTCCGGCACCGGCCACAGATAGGTCTGGTGCATACGTGCGCGGATCGTGCCGGTAAAATCGACGAGAACCAGTTCTGCACTGCGACGCCCGATCTTCAGGCCAAAGGAAAACACCCCGTCAGGATTGAGCATCATCGGCTGGCTTGGCTGGCCGACACGCCCGCGCTGTTTCTCACCGCTGAGCAATAATCCGTCCTGCTCAAGATTGCGGATGATGACGGACACGGTTTGCGCTGACAGGCCGGTTAGTCTGGCAATATCTGCCCGCGGCATGGCACCGTGACGGCGCACAACGGAAAGGATCAGCCTTTCATTATAGGCGCGCATGCCGGTCTGGTCAGAGCCGCGGCTGGTTGTGGCAGGGTCAATAGGGGCGCCTTGCGGATAGTGCATCGGGTGTCCTGTAAGGAGCATTCGGGATAAAGAGCTGGAATAAGAGAATTATTTTTGAAGTAAAGCCTGCGCAGACAGGTTTTGTCATCACGCTGATCTTAGACTGACATAGCGAATTAATAAATCAAGTGGATTTATTAATTGACAGGACTGAAAACCCGTGTTTCCATGATCGCGCTTGCACATATTTCTGGGGGCAATAAATTTGCTCTTTCATGAAATCGCAGCGCAGAGGCGGCGGAAGAGGGCGCCTGGGATAATTGATTTGGCTGGTTCAGCTACGCAGTTCGGTGCTTGAACTGATCGTAGAAAAATGACTCTGGGAGGAGTTCATGAGAAAAACTATTCTTACCTCTGCTTTTGCCCTTCTGGCATTAGGTGTTGCGGGTGCGGGAGCGCAGGCGGCTGAAGTGACGGCTTGCGTGATTACCAAAACAGATACCAATCCGTTCTTTGTAAAAATCAAGGAAGGCGCGACTGCCAAATCCAAGGAGCTTGGCATCAATCTGAAATCCTATGCGGGTAAAATTGACGGCGATACGGAAAGTCAGATTGCAGCAGTGGAAACCTGTATTGCCGATGGTGCAAAAGGTATTCTCATCACCGCTTCCGACACTAAAGGCATTGTTCCTGTACTGAAACAGGCGCGTGATGCCGGTATGCTGGTGATCGCACTGGATACGCCGCTGGAACCGGCTGATGCAGCGGATGCAACTTTCGCAACAGACAATTTTCTGGCCGGTGAACTGGTCGGCAAATGGGCCGCAGGGCGTCTGGGTGATAAAGCCAAAGATGCTAAAGTCGCTTTCCTGAACCTTACCGCCATGCAGCCGAGTGTTGACGTGCTGCGCGATCAGGGCTTTGCCACAGGTTTCGGTATCGATCCGAAAAACAAGGATGTGCTCGGCGATGAGGATGATCCGCGTATTGCCGGTCGCGATCTGACCGACGGCAATGAAGAAGGCGGCCGCCGCGCCATGGAAAACCTTCTGCAAAAAGACCCGAATATCAATGTGGTACACACCATTAACGAACCTGCTGCTGCCGGTGCCTATGAGGCTCTGAAAGCTGTTGGCCGTGAAAAAGATGTGATGATTGTTTCCATTGATGGCGGCTGTCCGGGTGTAAAAAATGTGGCTGACGGCGTGATCGGCGCAACAGCGCAGCAATATCCGATGCAGATGGCAACACTTGGTATTGAGGCAATTAAGAAATTTGCTGATACCGGTGAAAAGCCGAAACCGACAGATGGCAAGACCTTTGTTGATACCGGTGTGATGTTGGTAACCGACCAGCCGGTTGAAGGTGTTGAATCCATTGACACCAAAGAAGGTCTGGCGAAGTGCTGGGGCTGATCCCCGTGCCTTTCTAATAGAGCATAATTTCTTAAACTTGAATCAGTTGAAGGTAAAATTATGCTCTAATTTTAAAGTGTTAGAGCGACCTTGTGTAGCGCCCGGTCGGGCGCACGGCGCTCTAAAAAATCAACCGGCCTGATCCTCGTGCCGGTTCCTTTTCAGGCTGCAGCAACCGGAAGCTCCTATGACAGAAACCACGCAAAATCATGAAACGGAAGTCAAGCGCACCCCGCAGGATTTTGAAAAGGTTCTGGTGAACAGCGCTTCCGGTGTCGCCAGTTTTGAGAATGAGGATCGCAGTCTGCTCTACAGAATGCGTGTGATCCTGCATCACAATCCGGCAGCCGTACCGCTGATCGTGTTGGTGCTGTCACTGGCGATTTTTGCTGTTCTGGTCGGATCCAAGTTTTTCTCTGCCTTTGCGCTGACACTCATTTTGCAGCAGGTTGCCATTACCGGCATCATTGCTTCCGCGCAGACACTTGTCATTCTGACGGCCGGTATTGATCTGTCTGTCGGCGCCATCATGGTGCTGTCTTCGGTGGTGATGGGGCAGTTTACTTTCCGCTATGGTCTGCCGCCCGAACTTTCCATCCTGTGCGGTTTTGCTGTCGGTGCATTATGCGGCTTTTTCAATGGCTGGTTCGTGGCCTATTGGAAATTGCCGCCTTTCATCGTCACGCTTGGTATGTGGCAAATCGTATTGGCAACCAATTTTCTCTATTCCGCCAATGAAACCATCCGTGCGCAGGAAATCACCGAAAAAGCGCCAATATTGCAGTTCTTCGGAAATAATATCCGCTTCGGCGGTGCGGTCTTTACCTATGGTGTGATTGCCATGGTGCTGCTGGTTCTGGTTCTCTGGTATGTGCTCAATCATACGGCATGGGGGCGGCATGTTTATGCGATCGGCGATGATCCTGAAGCGGCGCAGCTTTCCGGTGTACGTGTCAAACCGGTTCTGATGTCTGTCTATATTCTGGCTGGTCTGATCTGTGCACTGGCCGGTTGGGCGATGATCGGTCGCCTTGGTTCGGTCTCACCAACAGCGGGACAATTTGCGAATATTGAATCCATTACGGCTGTGGTGATTGGCGGGATTTCCCTCTTCGGTGGTCGCGGTTCCATTCTCGGCACATTGTTCGGTGCATTGATTGTCGGCGTGTTTTCGCTGGGACTGCGCCTGTGGGGAACTGATCCGCAATGGACCTATCTGCTGATTGGTGTCCTGATTATCGTTGCGGTCGCAATTGACCAGTGGATCAGAAAGGCTGCGGCATGAAACAGTCAGTTCAGCCGGTTTTATCGGCAAAAGGCCTCGTCAAACGCTATGGCCGTGTTACGGCGCTGGATCATGCGGATTTCGATCTCTATCCGGGTGAAGTTTTGGCGGTTATCGGCGATAACGGTGCAGGAAAGTCTTCGCTGATTAAGGCGCTGTCCGGTGCGATCCAGCCGGATGAAGGCGAGATTTTCCTTGATGGTCAGCCTGTGAGCTTCCGTTCACCGATCGCCGCGCGGGCAGCAGGCATTGAAACTGTTTATCAAAATCTGGCTTTGTCGCCTGCTTTGTCGATTGCGAATAATATGTTTCTGGGGCGCGAGTTGCGCAAACCCGGATTGATGGGCAGTGTGTTCCGCCAGCTCGATCATAAGAAAATGGAGCAGATCGCCCGCGATAAGCTTTCAGAACTCGGACTGATGACCATCCAGAATATTTCGCAAGCGGTGGAAACGCTTTCCGGCGGCCAGCGCCAGGGCGTGGCAGTGGCGCGTGCGGCGGCTTTTGGCTCCAAGGTTGTGATTATGGATGAGCCGACAGCCGCATTAGGGGTTAAAGAATCTCGTCGCGTGCTTGATCTCATTCAGGAAGTGAAATCACGTGGCCTGCCGATTGTGCTGATCTCCCATAATATGCCCCATGTGTTTGAAGTGGCGGATCGTGTGCATGTGCACAGGCTGGGCAAAAGACTGGCGGTGATTAATCCCCGTCAATGTTCTATGTCTGATGCTGTGGCGCTGATGACCGGCGCATTGACCCCGACTGATGAGATGCTGGCTGCATGATGCCTGAAACACCTGTGATAAAGCGTGAGGCACTGGCTGCGGAAATTCTGGCGCGGGCAGAAGGGCGGGAGCGTCTGATTGTTGCAATTGCCGGAGCGCCTGCCGCGGGAAAATCCACGCTGGCGGAGGCATTGTGTCAGGAGATCAATGCTTTATCCGCTACTCAGCCATCTGTTGTCGTGCCGATGGACGGGTTTCATTATGATAATGCCATTCTGGATGCGCGTGGTTACAGGGCGCGTAAAGGCGCACCGCATAGCTTTGATGCGGATGGCTTTCGGGCGCTGTTGTCCCGTTTGAAATCGGAAACCGGTGATATTGCGATTCCGGTTTTTGACCGCTCAATGGATCTGGCGCGGGCGGGGGCTGCCATGGTCACAGCGCAGCATCAGATTTTACTGGTCGAGGGTAATTATCTGCTGTTGGATCAGCCTGTCTGGTGCGATTTGCGCCAATATTTTGATCTGAGTATTTTCTTGCAAGTGCCGCTTCCGGTTTTGGAACAGCGGCTTATTCAGCGCTGGCTGGATCATGGTGCGGATTATGAAGCAGCCAGAACGCGTGCGCTTGCTAATGATATTCCCAATGCGCAAACCGTGACAGAACAGTCCCGTGAGGCAGACTTTATCTTGCAGGATTGAAACTTTCCTGTAGGCTCGGGCAAATTCAGAATTTAACAGCCAGAATTTACCATTAAGAGAATGCCCATGTCTGATACGCTGATCTTTCCTGCCCAGCCGCCGGTAACCTTGCCGATTGAGGGGAGCGATCAGCGCTTTCCTGTTCGCCGTATTTATTGTGTGGGCCGCAATTATGCAGATCATGCGCGGGAAATGGGGCATGATCCGGATCGTGAACCACCATTTTTCTTCCAGAAAAATCCGGATAATCTGGTGGCAGATGGGGGTAATTTTCCTTATCCGCCGTTGTCCAATGATGTGCATCATGAAATTGAGCTGGTTGTGGCGCTGCAAAAAGGCGGAAAAAACATTCCGGCAGCACAGGCCAATGAGCATATTTACGGTTATGCTGTCGGGCTGGATATGACACGGCGCGACATGCAGGGTCAGGCTAAAAAGCAGGGGCGCCCGTGGGAGACTGCCAAGGCGTTTGAGCATTCCGCTCCATGTTCTGCATTGGTGCCTGCAAGCCGTATCGGTCATCCGCAAGACGGTGCTATCTGGCTGAAAATTAATGGTAAAACCGTTCAGCAGGGTGATATAAACCAGCTGATCTGGTCCGTGCCGGAAACCATTGCAAGTCTTTCCACTCTCTATGAATTACAGGCCGGAGATCTGATCTTTACCGGTACACCTGCGGGTGTTGGTGCTGTTGCGCGGGGCGATATTCTGGAGGGCGGCGTTGACGCTATCGGACATCTGACAACAAAAGTTGTCTGACCCTTTTGGCGCGGATTGCATTTTACGGCTGGTCTCACGCGCGGAATCTCTGTAAATATTTCATCAACCATGAGATGGAATCCTCAATCTTCGGGATTCTATGACGATTTCTACTGCATGAGCGATACAGTTTCCGGTTGCGTTTAATCAATGCATTCTGCTGTGTCGCTTCTTACGTTTGTCGGGCGATGGCTTGTGCTGCCCGCAAACGAAGACAACGAAAAGGATCGCCCGATGGCATTCGAAGAGATCAAGGCGGAAATCGCTTTACTGTTTGAGCAGATGGTCAACCAGCCGGAAGACATGCATGAACTGGCTGAGTCCATTCGTGAGAAGCTCAATGCGATGAGAGCCAGTGGTCTGCCATTGCCGGAAGATCTGGTTGAACTCGAAAAACGTCTCAACAACGAAACGGGTGCCTGATGCGATTTTCAGCTCTGGCTCTCCGTTCTGCTGTTCTGCTCTCCGGTGTTGTGGCCTTGTCGGCCTGTACCACCACCAATAATTCAAAAACTGCTGCCAGTTCGGCAACAACTCAGGCTGTTGATGTTGCCGTGGCTGATATGGCTACAGCCGTCGGAGCGCCTGCAGAGGCTGCTTCTATCGACGCTAATCCTGACGGCAGCGCAAAAGGTGCTACAATTGCAGCTTCTGCCTATGCGGCAGAAAAAGGCAATGCTGCACAGGTCGCCGCTCTGGCCGTGACAGAAGCAGGCGATCCGGTTTTACCGGCTACTGTGCCGACACCGGCATTCCGCCAGACCGCAACGGAAGCTTTGATTGCAACGGCAACACCGTCACTGGCAACCGGTGCACATAATACACCGGGCGAAGTGAAATATACCGGCGTTACCAAGTCCGGCACTGCGAACCATCTGGTCGAGCAACGTGCCGAGATCGCGGCAGACAGCAAGCCGGAATTGCATAATCTTATCGGCCAATATGCGGCAGCCTATCAGGTGCCGGAGCGCCTTGTGCACCGCGTTGTGCAGCGTGAGAGCCGTTATAATCCTGTTGCCCGTAATGGTCCGTATTTCGGCCTGATGCAGATCAGCCATGCCACGGCACGCGGTATGGGCTATGATGGCAGCCCGCAGGGACTGCTCAATGCCAATACCAATCTGCGTTATGCGGTGAAATATCTGGCCGGTGCCTATAAAGTCGCCGGTGGCAATGAAACGCAGGCCGTGAAATTCTATGCCCGCGGTTATTATTATGATGCCAAGCGCAAAGGTCTGCTGGAAGAAACCGGTCTGCGTAAAGGCCCGAACTCCATCCGCACCGCTTTTATTGAGCCGGGTAAAGCTACAGAAGCCGCAAAGGCTGTGACAGCCGCAGCAACCGGCAATGCTGTTGATGTGGCACAAACCGATCCTATGGTCACGCAGTCTGTTGCTAAATCTGCAAAAGCATCGCGTGTGCAGCCGAACAGACG
>NZ_ANNO01000144.1:0-13802 GCF_000409565.1 Pseudochrobactrum sp. AO18b | reverse complement strand
GGTTTTTTATTGTCTGCATCTCTGATCGGGTAATTTTACAGACAGGTCATTTTGTCGTCATGAATCTATAATCATTCTGACGCATACTCATTTTGACCTCGCTTTTTATCATCACCCCGAAATTGTGCAGGCGGCACCATGAACCAGATTCTACAAAAGGCCGAAGCCTCCGTTGCACGTCTCTATGACAAGGCAGAATTATGGGCGGATGGCATCGTCCATGTTGTGGGCGTGGCCATGGCCGTTGGCGGCGCAGCCGTGATGCTGTGGTATTTTGCAGGGCAGATTTCACCGGTGATTTATATTTCAGCGCTGATCTATGTGCTGAGCCTCGTGGCTGCCCTGACGATTTCTGCAATTTATAATATCTGGCCGGTTTCGCCGGTGAAGCAGTTTCTGCGCCGCTTCGATCACTCCATGATTTATGTGCTGATTGCCGGAACCTATACGCCTTTCATCATGAAAATGGGTGAGGGAGCAGGTTGGCATTTGGGGCTGGTCTGGTTAATTGCGTTTTGTGGTATTGCACTGAAGCTGACAATGCCCGGCCGTTTTGACCGCTTGGCAATCCTGCTCTATCTGGCGCTCGGATGGAGCGGTGTGTTGATCTATGATCAGCTGTTGCAGTTCCTGCCCCTGCAAGTGGTAGTACTGATCGCCGCCGGTGGGATTATTTATTCACTCGGCGTTATTTTCCACGTCTGGGAACGCCTGCGTTTCCAGAACGCAATCTGGCACGGCTTTGTCGTGGCGGGAGCGGCGCTCCATTACAGTGCTGTCTTTCTCGCCGTCCACTAGATTTCTTAGGATTTCGGCTCTGGCGGTCTGCAAATGGTAATTTCCTCCGATTCGGTGCTCATGTACCTTAAAGTACATTCCGCTCCGGTTCTCGAAAATCACCATTTTCGCCACGTCATAACCAAAATCCGCGCCGCGCTCTTTTAAGCATTTCACAGTCAAGTTGGATCAACTTAGGCGTCCGTGATAATGCGACAAACTAAAGAAACTAGAGCGGGCGCTATGATCCAATCTGAACGCAAACTGCTCTGGAAAAGTCATAAAATAACAGCCGGATTGCTCCGGCTGTTCTTACTGTTTCAGTCTTTGACTGGCTTGATTAGCCGCGGTTGCGGGCAGCCAGTGTGCGCAGACGCAGTGCATTAAGCTTGATAAAGCCCGCTGCATCTTTCTGGTCATAAGCGCCGTGATCATCTTCAAATGTCACCAGCTTGTCGGAATAGAGCGACTTGTCGCTCTCACGGCCGGTCACAATCACATTGCCCTTATAGAGCTTGAGTGTCACTTCGCCTTCTACATGACGCTGGCTATGGTCGATTGCAGCTTGCAGCATTTCACGTTCCGGCGAGAACCAGAAGCCGTAATAGATCAGTTCCGCATAGCGTGGCATCAGTTCATCCTTCAGATGCGCTGCGCCGCGATCCAGCGTAATGCTTTCAATCGCGCGGTGTGCTGCCAGCAGGATAGTGCCGCCCGGTGTTTCATAAACGCCGCGGGACTTCATGCCAACGAAACGGTTTTCAACGAGGTCAAGACGACCGATACCATTGTCGCGGCCATAGTCATTGAGTGCAGCCAGCAGGGTTGCAGGCGACATGCGCACGCCGTTGATCGAAACCGCATCACCGCGCTCAAAGCCGACTTTAATGATGGTGGCTTTGTCCGGCGCAGCTTCCGGCGAGATTGTGCGCATATGCACATATTCAGGAGCTTCAACAGCCGGATCTTCCAGTACTTTACCTTCCGAGGAAGAGTGCAGCAGATTGGCATCGACGGAGAACGGTGCTTCGCCCATCTTGTCTTTTGCCACAGGAATCTGGTGCTTTTCAGCAAAATCGAGCAGGTCTGTACGGCTCTTGAACGACCAGTCGCGCCAAGGAGCGATAATCTTGATATCCGGATTCAGTGCATAGGCCGACAGTTCGAAACGAACCTGATCGTTACCCTTGCCGGTTGCACCGTGTGCAATCGCATCCGCGCCGGTTTTCTTGGCGATTTCGATGAGGTGCTTGGAGATCAGCGGGCGGGCAATCGAAGTACCGAGCAGGTAAACGCCTTCATAAACTGCATTGGCGCGGAACATCGGGAAAACGAAATCGCGGACGAATTCTTCACGGACATCTTCAACGAAGATTTCTTTGATGCCGAGCATTTCAGCTTTTTTGCGTGCCGGTTCCAGTTCTTCACCCTGACCGAGATCAGCAGTGAAAGTCACAACCTCAGCACCGAGCTCGGTCTGCAGCCATTTCAGAATGATAGAAGTATCGAGACCGCCGGAATAAGCGAGCACGACTTTTTTAACGTCTTTCCAGTTGTTCATTTTATGCATCCAGTACGAGCCGGTACGGCATCTGAGTGTTTTTCGCTTTGCAGCGATGAAATTCTGATATTTCTTTTATCATCTCAATAGTGTGAAGCAAGCCGTCTTAATGGCACAGTCGTGAGATTGTTAAATTTTAGATATGCCCGTGTAAATCCGGTTCCGCAGAAACAAATTCTGCGTTAGTTTGGCCAAACTTAACCGCTTCGGGGCGCATGCATGTCATTCTTAAATTCTCTGACTTTTATTCCGGACTGGCCGGTTCTGGTTCAGTTCGCTATTGCGACATTTATCCTGTCGATCACACCGGGCCCGGATATGACACTGTTTGTTGGTCGTGCCTTATCTGAAGGGAAGGCAGCAGGTTTTGCCTGCCTTGCGGGAGCCTCCAGCGGCATCGTCATCCATACCACAATGGTGGCGATTGGTTTGTCAGCGCTGATTATTGCGTCGCCAAGTGCCTTCTGGGTGCTGAAAGTTGTCGGTGCCGGATATCTGGTGTTTTTGGCTATTCAGGCGTTGCGTAAAGGTTCTGCCTTTTCGCCGGAAAAAAGCAGCGGTAAAAAACATACGCTGTTTCAGAATTGGGCAACGGGTTTAGGGATTAATCTGCTCAACCCGAAGATCATCCTGTTCAACATGACCTTCCTGCCGCAATTCGTGTCAGCGCATGATCCGCATGCGCCGGGAAAACTGTTTTTCCTCGGCCTGTCTTTCATCCCGCTCAGCCTGCCGGTAGTGGTGCCGATGATTTTGGCGGCAGATAAATTCGCCGGTCTTTTGAAGAAAAACCCGACAGTCACACGCTGGGTGGATTATGTTTTTGCGGGTGTTTTCTCAGTTTTCGCGCTGAAAATTCTGCTGGCCGAAGGCAAGTAATTTATAGCATGTCTCCCAAAAGCGGATGCCGGTTTTGGAGTAAAGACATACGTGAAAAGAAAAACTATTTGGTTTCCGGTGTTTCTTTGCCGGAAACCAAATTGCTCCAGCGTCCGGCTACCAGCCAATAGGTAAAGCCGCCGATAATTCCTGCGGCTGCGCAGCTCATCATCATCATGGCTTCGTCAGCATTTTTCACATCGGGCCGAAAACCTGCCACGAAGAGAATAATACCGGCTGCCAAACCACAGAGACTGTAAAACAGGCTGTCGCGTTTGTTGAAATATTCACCGATGGCAATAGCTGCAAGTGCAGGCCAGAAGGCGAGATAACCGATGATCATGGCCATGAATGGTGTGGCAACGAACAGTCCCGCGCCGAAGCCATATTCAAAACCATCATTGATGATATCCGGCAGCATGCCGATGGTGGAGATCAGCATAATATTCAGAAAAAGACCTGCAGCCAGAACAGCACAGCCATAGCCAAAGATGATGACTGTGAACCGGCCGATCAGTTGCAGGCTTTTATCCATGTTGAGGACTTATCTCAGTCTTCGCCGTGATTGGCGATCATCATGGCTTCCAGCGCCAGACGATCAGTTTTACGCATGCGCTCGGATTCCGATTTCAGCTGACCGCAGGCGGCGAGAATATCGCGGCCGCGTGGTGTGCGGATCGGCGAGGCATAGCCTGCTGCATTCACATAATCGGCAAAGCGTTCAATCTGTTCCCAATCGGAGCATTGGTAATTGGTGCCCGGCCACGGATTGAATGGAATAAGATTGATTTTAGCCGGAATACCTTTGAGCAACTGCACCAGTTTCTTGGCATCTTCCAGACTGTCATTGACGTCTTTGAGCATCACATATTCAAAGGTGATGCGCTTGGCATTGGACAGGCCCGGATAAGCGCGGCAGGCTTTGATCAGTTCTTCCAGCGGGTATTTCTTATTGATCGGCACCAGCATATCACGCAGATCATCGCGCACGGCATGGAGCGAGATCGCCAGCATCACGCCGATTTCTTCACCGGTGCGGTAGATTTCCGGCACAACGCCGGAGGTGGAAAGTGTGATACGACGCTTGGACAGCGACAGACCATCACCATCCGAGGCAATCAGCAGTGCTTTTTTGACATTATCAAAATTGTAGAGCGGTTCGCCCATACCCATCATCACGATATTGGTGATCTTGCGGCCTTCCGCAGGCACAATCGCACCATCCGGTGTGTTGGTTTCAGGGAAATCGCCGAGACGGTCACGGGCGGTGAGCAGCTGCGAGAGGATTTCTTCTGAAGTCAGATTGCGTACCAGCTTCTGTGTGCCGGTATGGCAGAAAGAGCAGGTGAGGGTGCAGCCGACCTGAGAGGAAATACACAGCGTGCCGCGGCCTTCTTCAGGAATGTAAACACATTCGATTTCAACCGGACGCCCTGCACCGCGTGGCGGAAAGCGAAACAGCCATTTGCGTGTACCGTCGGTGGAAATCTGTTCTTCCACGACTTCCGGACGGGCAATGGTGAAATGCTCGGTCAAAGCGCTGCGCAGGTCTTTGGAGATATTCGCCATATCGGCAAAGTCTGAAACACCGCGCACATAGAGCCAATGCCAGAGCTGCGCGACGCGCATTTTGATCTGTTTGGCCGGAATGCCGATTTCCAGCAAGGCCTCACCCAGTTCCTCACGGGAAAGACCGATCAAAGACGGCTTTGGTGCCAGCATTGCACGGGCATTGGCGGCCAGTGCATCACGGGTCTGAGGCGTGGTAAGGTCATAAGAAATAGACATCGGCTTTACTTAAGGCTCACAATTGCATAGCCGCATCAGAAGGACAAAAGCCCTGATTGGAAACTGATAAAGCGGCATTGTTGCATGATTTAATGGGGGTGTTTTTCGCGATGAGATCCGCAAGAATACCCTGAAGTGCGGCCTCATAGCACGGAAATGGCGCTGCGTCACGCTTTTATCAAGGGGTATGATTTGCGACTTTTTGTATGCACCGCCGGAATGCAAAAAAGCCGGACATAAATCCGGCTTTTAAACTTTTCAGATTTTACCCGCTTTAGCGGCATTTCTGACCAGCCCGCTTTAGCGGCACTTCTGAATTGCAGCGAGCGCTGCGGAAATGCCCTTCAGGGAATAGGTATAGGTGGTTTTTGTACCACGCTTTGATGCAGCATTTACAACCATATCCGCACCGCCGCGCATGGCAGCAATCAGCTTTGGTTCTTCTGCGGCATTTTCCATCCAACCGGATTTACCATTGGTGAACATATTAAAGCGCGCATTGCCGATGGTGACGGTCACTTTAGAATTGGCCTGCAATTCATAACCGGCCATAAATTGCGGCTCAAAAGATACGTTCTGGCCTGGCTTCTGGCTGACGAGGAAGAAATTATCTCCGTGGTCTACAGATGCAGGCTGCTTCTGGGTCGGGACGGACAGGACATAACATACTTTACCGTTGCCCGACTGATAGCTGTATGCGCCCCAAGCGTTGAACTGGCTGATCTGGCTCGGCGACTGGGCAAGCGCACTGCCTGCCATAGCCATTGTGAACACAGAAGCCGCGACGATCGATTTTCCAAGCATAGGTCCTACCGGTTCTCTTTCGTTTTGCTTCAAACTCAAAATCCGGGAAACATGCTGTTTAAGGCACGTCCCGTTTGTTTGTCTTAATTTGACTTAATCTGGGTTACCAAACCGTGAAGTTTTGAGGCAAAAGAGAGGTTTTTCTGAAGAATATGCAGAAATTCTCACTCACTTGCCCTTATGCGTGACTTCAGCATCAGGAAAACGGCGATAGTTTGTTCTCAGGTTTTTTGATTCTGTATTCTTTGAAATCAGCGATTTGTGAAGACGGACAGAGCTCAGTGCTCCTGCGGTTCCGCGTCAGGGTTCTGACTTAAGGATTGTCGCGCGGCGGCATAATGCGCCGGTGTAATATGCCGGCGTACAGAGGCCAGCGCTGCCATGAGCACGGCCATATCGTCGGTGAAGCCGATGCCGACCAGAAGATCCGGTACAAAATCAAAAGGCAGCACGAAATAAGCAAGTGCGGCAAGCAAAGTTGCACGCACACGGGCAGGTGTTTTCGTATCCAGCGCGCAATAATAGGATGCGACCAGATCTTCTGTAAAAGGAACTTTGCCTGCGGTCTTTTTCAGGGTCTTCCAGAAATTTTTACGCACACGTTGTGCACGGCTTTCCTGTTCGCGCTCTGAGCCCGGCTGCAAAATTTCACCTATTTTGACATCATCCATAGCAAATCCTCATCAGGAAAGAGATGGTGTGACCTGAGCATCTTTACAAGATATCAGGATTGTTGCCGGTACCGAAAACGGATCACCCGGCATAATCATTGATGAGTTGCGCCATGCGCATATCCAGCGCTGTCAGACCTTTGGCCGAATGGGTGGTGAGGGTAATTTCGACCTTATTATAGGTATTTGACCACTCCGGATGGTGGTCGAGTTTTTCTGCGGCCATGGCAATACGGGTCATAAAGGCAAAGGCTGCATTGAAGTCGCGGAATTTGAAGTTTTTACGGATTGAGCCGTGATCTGCCGATAATTCCCAGCCGGACAGGCCGGACATGGCTGCTGAAATTTCTTCACGGGTGAGGGGTGTCCGGGACATGGCAAGCTCCTGAGACGGTCAAAAACAGGGATATTAGAACGGGGATATTAGCATAAAACCGGATTAAATTATCGTAACTTGTTTTTTGTACAGTTTCGGTTCATTTCACATTTTATATTGATGCTGTATCAGAGCAAATTCTGATCGGGGCCAATCATTGATCCAATGATTGCACAGGCTGAAACATGCCCGCATCTGTTGCTTATAAGTCTTATAGTGTGAATGTCGGGGGGAATGTATGTCGCAGCCATTTTCGATACTTTTCATCTGTCTTGGTAATATTTGCCGTTCTCCTCTGGCTGAAGGTGTTATGCGCAGCGTTTTGCAGGAACGCTTCCCGCAGCGGGAGTTTCTGATCGATTCCGCCGGTACCAACGGGTATCACACCGGAGAGGCTCCGGATGAGCGCTCTGTTGCCGTTGCGGCAAGAAACGGAATTGATATTTCCGCACAACGCTGCCGCCAGCTTGGGGCTGTGGATTTCAATCGCTTTGATCTGATTTTGGGCATGGATCAGAATAATCTGATGACAATCAACCGTCTTGCACCAGCAGGCAGTTCTGCAGTGACAGGCTTGTTCACCGCAGTGGCACGGGATGGTTTTGAGGGCAATAGCGCTGATCGCGGAGAAGAAATCCCTGATCCGTATTATGGCGGAAACGCCGATTTCGAGCGGGTTTACCGGATGGTTCGGGAAGCAGCGGAGGCACTGGCCGACAGGTTATAATGTGGCGCTGGCTGACCCGACTGTCTTGAGATATTGTCTGATCGACTGACCTGATATGGAAGCGGCAGAGTAATCTGCCGCTTTTTTTGTTTCGCAGGAGGCTGCATCCTACTCTGCGGCACTTCGCCTATTATGGTGCCGCAACTTACTCTGCGGCGCTTTGTTTCGCAGGATGCTGCAGCTACTCTGCAGCACTTTGTCTATTATGGTGCCGCAGCTTACTCTGCGGCACCGGCACGAAATTGATAATGCAGAGGTGATGCCCCGTCTTCAAAGCCCGCATTAAATGAAGGCTTGCGCAACGGCCACACTTCTTCCGTGACATAAGGCCCGCCGCCGGTGGATTCCTTCGACGACATCAGCACAAAACGGGTGACGTTGAACGGCAGCGTGGTGAAATTGCCCCGCTCCGAGAGGTAGCGGGCAATCTGCATATCCGGCAGGCCTTTGAGCCGTGCCAATGTGACATGCGGGGTAAATTTGCGCGGGTCAGGCGGCAGTCGCAATCTCTGACAGATCCGTTCCATTTCTGCCTGCAAGGCCAACAGTTCAGGGGACGGCGTAACACCGGCATAAATACTATGCGGTTTTTTGGTGCCGAACACATCGACGCCGGTCAGTTGCAGCGTAAAGCCGGGCCGGTCAATCCGGTCAAGCGCGTGAACGATCTCATCGGCCACATGACCTTCGACATCGCCGATAAACCGTAATGTGATGTGGTAATTTTCCGGATCAATCCAGCGGACAGAACCTTTGGGTCCGATAAGCCCGCCACGCAAAAGTGAGAGTGACAGGGCAGCATCCCGGGAGATTTCGAGGGCAGTGAAAAGGCGCGGCATAGCATCCTCCTCAATGGGATATGGTCTCAAATATGGTTCTTTCCAAACCAGCACCATTGACTTGCGGTCTGATCTGGAGCGGCTCTTCAACCTGCAAGTGAAGCAGATTGCAAAGCCTTAACTGACAGCGAACCACCGATCTGCTCATTGCACAAGTGCTTTGTGAGATAAGCCCCAAAACTTTGTCTGCTCGTGTTAAGTTTTGCGGCTTTTTACCAGATCATGTGTTTCTGATTGAATAACTATCATACAGATTGTGTCAGGAAGATGAATCGCACTTGTTGATAATCCTCCCGGCAGGATCAGTTGAGATCAATTGATTCCTGATCCAGCATGGCCTTCACATCCGGCAGAATATTGGCAACCATGACCTTCACACCTTGCGGGTTCGGATGCATTCCGTCTTCCAGCAGCAGTTTTTTGTCGGCTGCCACACCGTCAAGAAAGAACGGGTAAAGTCTGACCTGATATTTGTCTGCGAGCTTTTGATAGAGCGGATTAAATTTGGCAGCATAATCTGCGCCCATATTCGGTGGTGCAATCATTCCGGCCAGTAACACCGGAATGCCGCGTTCCTTTAGACGCGCCAGCATCTGGTCGAGATTTTTCTCGGTCAGTTCAGGGGAAATGCCGCGCAAGGCATCATTCGCACCAAGCTCCAGAATAACCAGTTGCGCTTCATCCGGCACAGACCAGTCGAGGCGAGCCAGACCGCCGCTGGAGGTGTCGCCGGAAACACCTGCATTGGCAACTGCGGTTTTATAACCGGCTTCACTGAGTGCTGTCTGCAATTGGGCGGTAAAGCCGTCGGTCTGCGCCAGCTGATATCCGGCCATCAAACTGTCGCCGAAACCTACAATCTGCACCGTATCTGCAGCATTTTCCTGTGCCGTTGCGGGTAATGAGACAGCCAAAGAAAGCCCCAGCAGCAAAGCCATGCCTGTAAGATGTATGAACCGCAATGCCATTGGTTTTTGATCCTGTCCGAGTTTTCTTATTTGCATATGGCGAATATTCTGTAGCTTGCAAGAGCCAAATTTATGGTCAGGGCAACAGTATTTCACCCTTTGCCCTGTACATTAGCTTTCTGCGACCCCAGATAGAAAACAATCTGTCTTCAGAGCCTCCGCCATTTATCAGGGAAATGACGTGACCATGCAGCCTCACCAATCCGGTATTACGCTTGAGAATATTGATCTCACACTGGGCAGCAATTCCGCGCGCGTCCATGTTCTCAATGATATTTCCCTGAAAATACAAAGCGGTGAATCCGTTGGTATTGTCGGGCCTTCGGGTTCGGGTAAGTCTACTTTGCTGATGGTGCTGGCAGGGCTCGAAAAGGTCGATAGCGGACAGGTGCTGATCAGCGGCGAACGGATCGACCGGATGAGTGAAGATCAGGCCGCCGCCTTTCGCGGGCGCAATATAGGCATTGTTTTTCAGTCCTTTCACTTGATCCCCAATATGACAGCACTGGAAAATGTGGCGGTACCGCTGGAGCTTGCAGGGCGCGATGATGCATTTGTCGTTGCCGAACAGGCTTTGAAATCCGTCGGGCTTGGCCATCGTCTGTCGCATTATCCGGCGGCACTTTCCGGTGGTGAGCAGCAGCGTGTGGCGATTGCCCGTGCCTTGGCACCGCGACCGGCTATTCTGATTGCCGACGAGCCGACCGGAAATCTTGACAGTGAAACCGGTAACCAGATTGCTGATCTGCTTTTCTCCAAACAACAAGAATACGGGCTGACAATGGTGTTGGTGACGCATGATCCGTCGCTGGCTGCCCGTTGCGGACGGGAGATTCAGGTGCGCTCCGGTCGTATTCATTCTGATCCCGTGTCTGGCAAGAGCCATACGCATGAAGAGGTCGTTCAGGCGGAAGCCGCGCAATGACGGCGGGCACGACAGGGATGACAAGTAAAACTGCAACGAAGCCGTCTTTCGCACTGGCGCTGCGCTTTGCATTGCGTGAAATGCGTGGCGGTTTGACTGGCTTTTATATTTTTCTCGGTTGTATCGCGCTTGGTGTTGCCGCTATCGGCGGCGTCAATTCCGTTGCCCGTTCTATTGCCGATGGTCTGGCGGTTGAAGGACAGGCCATTCTCGGTGGCGATGTCAGCTTTATGCTCAATCAGCGTGAGGTAACGGAGCAGGAACGGCAGTTTCTGAACGCGCAAGGCTCGGTGTCTGAGAATATCACTATGCGTTCAATGGTACGCATGACAGATGGCTCCGATCAGGCACTGGTTGAAGTGAAGGCTGTAGATAGCGCCTATCCACTCTATGGCACATTAAAACTGGCACCGGATCTGGCGGCTTCAGAGCGTTTTGCATTGCAGGACGGAGCCTATGGCGCGGCTGTGCCGCAGCTTTTGCTGGATCGTCTGGGTCTGAAGCTCGGTGACCAGATCATGCTTGGTTCAGCAAAGTTTACGTTGCGGGCTATGATTGAGAGTGAGCCGGATATGCTGGGTTCCGGCATGGCTTTGGCACCGCGTTTTCTGACTTCTGATGAAGCTCTGCGGGCGTCCGGTCTTATTCAGCCTGGCAGTCTGGTCAACTATATTTATAAAATCGCTTTGCCGGACACGGCGCAGGCGGGGGCACAGGATACACGTCTGGCAGCGCTGGAAGCTGCGGCGGAGAAAAATTTCCCTGAAGCGGGGTGGAATATCCGCAACCGCAATAATGCGGCACCGGCTTTATCCGCAAATATTGAGCGGTTCTCGCAATTTCTCACCCTTGTCGGTCTCACATCGCTGATTATCGGCGGTGTTGGTGTTGCCAATGCCGTGCGTAGTTTTCTCGACGGCAAACGGCCTGTTATTGCGACATTTAAATCGCTGGGTGCATCTGCTGATTTCGTGGTGCTGATTTATCTGTTTCAGATCGTGGCTATTGCGCTGATCGGAATTGTCATTGGTCTGGTACTGTCACTGGGGCTCAGCGCCGCGGCGATCTATGGCCTGTCATCCTATCTGCCGGTCAACGGCGGGCTCAAACTCTACCCGCAAGCGCTGTTGCTGGCGACAGCTTTCGGGCTGATTACCACCCTGATCTTTGCCCTTCTGCCTTTGGGGCGGGCACGGACAATTCCGGCAACGGCTTTGTTCCGCCAAAAAGGTTTTGACCAAAGCGGCTGGCCGCCGTTGCTCTACATGCTGACTGCAGGACTTCTGCTGCTGATATTGATCGGGCTGGTGCTGTTTTTTGTTGAAGATCAGCGCATTGCCGGTGTGTTTATCGTGGGAGCGGTTGCTGCGTTTATCATTCTGCGCGGCGTGTCTTTTGGTTTGCGGATACTGGCGCGTAAAGCGCCGCGGTTCCGCTCTCCGGCCTTGCGGCTGGCAGTCGGCAATATTCACCGTCCGGGTGCGCTGACACCTTCGGTTGTGCTCTCGCTCGGTCTTGGCCTGACTTTGGTGGTGGCGCTGGCTCTGGTTGATGGTAATCTGCGCCGTCAGATCACCCAGAGCCTGCCTGCCCATGCGCCGAATTTCTTCTTTGTCGATATTCAGAATACGGAAATTGATGGCTTCCGCGATCTGTTGGCGAAAACAGCACCGGAAGGCAAAGTCGTCAGTGCAGCGATGTTGCGTGGACGCATAGTGGCTTTGAACGGCACCGATGTTGATAAGGTGACTGTGCCGCCGCAGGGTGCATGGGTGCTGCGCGGAGATCGCGGTATTACTTATGCGAAAAATCTGCCAGAAAACTCCACAATGACACAGGGTGAGTGGTGGCCAGCAGATTATAGTGGTGAGCCGCTGGTATCTTTTGCGGCCAAAGAGGCGGAAGAGCTCGGGCTTAAAATCGGCGATACGGTGACAGTGAATGTGCTTGGCCGGAATATTACTGCGAAGATCGCCAATTTCCGTCAGGTACAGTGGGAAACACTGGCGATCAATTTCGTCATGGTGTTCTCGCCGAATACTTTTGCCGGTGCGCCGCATTCATGGCTGGCGACACTGACCGATGCCAATGCGGCACCGGAGCAGGAAGCCAATGTGTTGCGCACGGTAACGCAGACTTTCCCTGCGGTCACATCTGTGCGGGTTAAAGATGCGATTGAAGTGGCCAATGACCTGATCAGCCAGCTGGCGGTAGCTATACGATGGGCTGCATCGGTCGGCTTGCTGGCGGCAATTCTGGTACTGGCCGGAGCACTGGCGGCAGGTAATCGTGCCAGACAACATGATGCGGTGGTGCTGAAAACATTGGGTGCTACACGTCTCACGCTGATCCGCGCCTTTGTCTATGAATATGCGCTGCTTGGCTTGGCAACGGCCGTTTTTGCCCTTGGAGCGGGTGGTCTGGCTGCATGGTTTGTGGTGGTAAAGCTGATGAATTTGCAGATGCGGATGCTGCCGGACGTGGCATTTTTCACGGTGCTGACGGCGCTGGTTCTGACTGTCGGCTTTGGTCTTGCCGGTACATGGCGGGTGCTTGGGCAGAAGGCAGGGAGTATTTTACGGGAATTATAAAGGCTTAGATACTCTGTTTTATCGTGCTGAGAGAAACAGGGTGCAGCGTAAAAGATTCTAAAAACAAAGCTTTTTTACTGGTAAAGGGTTGTTTGGTCTTGTTTTGAACATGCAAAATAACCATTATATCAGGCAGGCATGCTGGGGTTCCGCCAGCGGCGCCTGGGGAGCGCCCCCGACACCGGACGGAACAAGGCAAGAGGAATATTATGGTAGATTTTCGTAATGTACAGGCGCAGAGCCCGGTCGGGGCGCGCGCAGACGCAGCCGTCGATCAGGGACTGCGCTCATACATGCTTGGCGTTTATAATATGATGGCGATTGGTCTGGCCGTAACCGGTCTGGCTGCACTCGGCACATCCTATCTCGCCATGAACAATCCGGCCTTCGCACAACTTATGTATGGCAGCCCGCTGAAATGGGTCGTAATGCTTGCTCCATTGGCTGCCGTATTTTTCCTGAGCTTCCGCATTGAGCGCATGAGCGTTGCAACCGCGCAGCTGACATTCTGGGTTTATGCCGGTTTGGTTGGTCTGTCGTTGTCCTCGATCTTCCTCGTCTTTACCGGCGAGAGCATCGTGCGTACGTTCTTCATTACCGCAGCCTCTTTTGGTGCCCTGTCGCTTTACGGCTACACCACCAAACGCGACCTGTCGGCAATGGGCTCGTTCCTGATGATGGGTCTGTTCGGCCTTATCATTGCCTCCGTGGTTAACATCTTCCTCGGCTCTTCTGCTCTGCAGTTTGCAGTATCGGTTCTTGGTGTTCTGATCTTTGCCGGTCTTACCGCCTATGACACTCAGCAGATCAAGGAAATGTATTACGAAGGTGATGCATCGGATGCGATGGGTCGCAAAATTGTAATGGGCGCACTGCGTCTTTACCTCGACTTCATC
>NZ_ANNO01000143.1:0-1179 GCF_000409565.1 Pseudochrobactrum sp. AO18b | reverse complement strand
CGGCGGGGGGGCCCCCCTTTTTCGTTGTTGTTTTACCAGCGTATCTTAAATCCGAGATTGCCGGAGAGACTGTAATTGTCACTGATATTCTTCGTGGCACCGCTGGTTTCAACTGTCCCGAAGACAGCATATTTGCCGTCATTCCAGCTATAGGTCGATCCCAGCGTTAATTGCAGCTGTGTGCGTGTTTGTCCGCCGGTATAGAAAGGTGTGCCGGAGACAAGGATAAGATTGGAATTTCCTGTGAAGTTTTGCTGCACACCAATTATGCCGTAAAGATCCAGTTTTCGGGTGAAACCGGCAGCATCCTGCCATGCATTCTCATAGTTCGTTGCCAGACCAATTCGACCCAGTACATCATTCTCATTGGAATGATGCACTCTCGCATCGTAGAAATCCGTATAATCTTTCAGGTTCAGGCCGGAATAGGTCAGTTGTGCCTGCGGCGTGAATGACCAGAAATCATTATACTGGATACGTTTTCCGACTTCGATGCCAAAACCATAACCGGCATTATTATGATCGGAGACATGGTTCTTCCGTGTCAGATCAGAATACAGGTCGGTCTTGTACCAGCTGACCTGTGTCTGGGCATCGACATAAAAACCATTGTCGCCATACCATGTCAGGGCACCGCCAAAACCATAGGCTTGCGTGTTGATATCGCCATCGCCATAGCGTGAATAGCTTCTGCTTTTGGCATCGATATAATGCACCCAGCCGCTCCCTATCAGGCGGCCGCTCTCGGTTTCACGCAGCTGGCTGTCGAGACCCGCTTGTACCAGCCAGTAATTCTGGCGGTATTTGCTGGCAATCGTGGATGATTGCGAGCTGTAATTTTCCTGACCGGCCTCCGTGCGTATCCAGAACAGTCCTGTATCCGTGACAACTGTACCGGCTTCAGGTGGCTGATAGCCGGACCCCGGACCATCGCCTTGGGCAATATGATAGGTTCCTGCACCGCTCCAGTAGCGGTTTCCGGCGCGGGTATAGAGCGATGACATCAATGTCTGATTGATGCTTCTCATGCTTTCTACATTATTGTTGTAAAGCGGCACGCCCGGTTGATAGCGCGGATCCGGATTTGGCCCCGGAGGTGTTGGCGGTACAGGCGGAGCGGGTGGTGTCGGAGGTTCGGGAGGCACTGGCGGGCCTGGTGGAACAGGAGGCCCCGGGGGG
>NZ_ANNO01000142.1:0-301 GCF_000409565.1 Pseudochrobactrum sp. AO18b | reverse complement strand
TTTTTTAGTATGTCACGCTCCTCGGTGACACGAGCAAGCTCTTGCTTCAAGCGCCTGATCTCTGACAATTGATCATCCTGAGCAGCTGCTTTCTCAGGGGCGTTGTAGCGCTTCATCCAGCTATAAAGGGAATGTGTGCTTACGCCCAAGCGACGCGAAACATCTGCTACGGAATAACCGCGCTCAGTAATCTGTTTAATAGCATCAAGTTTGAATTCGTCGGTGAAATTAGCTTTACCCATCGTAAGCTCCTTGCCTCTTTTTTAAGTCACAAGGTGTCTACAAATCTAGGGGCTATTCA
>NZ_ANNO01000141.1:0-2675 GCF_000409565.1 Pseudochrobactrum sp. AO18b | reverse complement strand
GCGGGAGGCTTTTATTAGCGGTGGTGGGTATGGTTATTTCACGCGCGGATAGTCATAGGCGCCGGCTTTGGAAGTGCGGTATCCGGCGCTGACATAGGCTTCTGCGAGTTTGACAGCAGCGGTTACACCGTCAATCACCGGCAGACCGCAACGCTGTTCCAGCCGTTCGCACAGTTCAGACATACCGGCACAGCCGAGTACAATCGCCTCAGCATGGTCTTCGCGTTTGGCGCGCTCGATTTCCTGCACCAGCATTTCTTCCGTATGGCAGGCATCGTCTTCCAGAGCCAGCACCGGCATATCAATGGAACGCACGCGGCGGCAGTGATGGGTTGCGCCATATTCCTGCACCAGATCCTCAATAATCGGCACAGAGCGGGGCAGGGTAGTGACGACAGAGAAGCGTTTGGAAATGGTCATGGCAACCTGCACAGCGGCCTGACAAATGCCGAAAACCGGCCCTCCGGCAACTTCACGCGCGGCATCCAGTCCGGGGTCATCAAAGCAGGCAACGACATAGGCATTAAAGCCCTTCGCTTCACCTTCGCGGATGAGCTGGAGCATGGAAGGTACGGCCATCGCTTCGTCGGCATGACCTTCAATACTGCGCGGGGTGTCTGCCGGATTGATCGCTTCAATGACAGTGGTCGGCAAAGCTGCGCGGCGGGCGCTGCGTTCTGCCTGATCGGTCATGGACTGGGTGGAGTTCGGATTGATAAGGAGTATGCGCAAGGGCTTAGCCTTTATTGGTCAGACGATCCTGAAACGCAGCTAATCCCGGCGATTTCAGAACGAACTGGTTATCGGAAGCGATGTAATTATCGGCATGCAGACGGGCGATTGGCTGATAAGTGTCCGGATTGACGTAACGGCCAGCATCATCCAGACAGTCGCGGCGCACATGCATATGCACAACCTCGCCAAGCACGATGACGCGGCGCTCATAATCAATCAGCCGTTCTACCCGACATTCCATGGAGCACGGCGATTGAGGCAGCCAGCGGGAGCAAACCTGCGCACCTTCCTGCGATGACAGGCCGGCCATTGCCACTTCGTCAACATCCGGCTCAAAGCCGAGGCCGCAAACCAGCATGGCATCGGAAAGCGCCATATCCACCATATTCACGGTAAATTCCTGTGTTCTGCGGATATTGAGAACAGTATCCTTTTCCCGCCCGTCCTGCCTTGTCTGAATACCGAGAATGACAATCGCAGGATCATGAGAAAAGACGTTGAAAAAGCTCATCGGGGCGGCATTGTCCTGCCCGTTTTCCGCGCGGGTTGTGACCAGAGCAATCGGGCGCGGGCCGACAAAATTTGTCAGCAGCCGGTAGCGATCCTGCGGATCCATACGCGTGAAATCAAAATCCATTCATGTTCCCCCGTTTATTGTTGTGGAGTCGGCTCAGCTTAGAAAAATTCGCTAATATTGTCTACAAATATGTTGTCAATAATTTCCGTCTTTGTTTGCAATTAAAGAAAAGAAATTTGCTATATTCAGCGATGTGAAGCTGATATATGAGATTGCAAATTCTGAAAGAGACGGAAGGTCTGACTGATGATTGGTGGTTCTGATTACGCTACAGAGCTGAGCGCAATTCGCCCTTGGACTGATATTGCACCGGCAATATCAGTCGCTGAGCGGCTGGAGCGTATTGAAAAAGCCCGCAGACTGATGGCGAAAAGCGGTGCAGATGCGCTGATCGTTGGCGCAGGCACCAGCCTCAATTATTTCACCGGTATCGGCTGGGGCATGATCGAACGTCTGGTGGCGATGGTACTGCCGCTGAAAGGCGAACCCTATCTGGTCTGTCCGGCTTTTGAAGCGGGGTCGCTGGAAGCTGTGCGGATTATGGATGCACGCATCCGCCTCTGGGAAGAGCATGAAAGCCCGTCTGAGCTGGTGGCGCAAATTCTGCAGGACGAGAATTGCAAGGTTCTGGCCATTGATCCGGCGCTGCCATTCGGCATGGCGAGCGGTATCGGCAAAGCTGCACCTTCCGTCACCTTGCAGGATGCAACAGCGATTATTGATGGCTGTCGCAGCGTGAAGTCACCGGCAGAAATCGCGATCATGAAACAGGCCATGCAGATGACACTGGAAGTGCATCGTCGCGCTGCCCGTATTCTGCATGTGGGTATCAAAGCCAGTACTGTGCGCACATTTATCAATGAAGCGCATAAGGCTATCGGCAGCAATGGCAGCACTTTCTGCGCTGTGCAATTCGGCCGCTCAACGGCTTTCCCGCATGGTTTGCCGCAGGATGATGTACTGGCTGAAAATGACGTGGTGCTGGTGGATACCGGCTGTCTGGTGCAGGGCTATAATTCCGACCTGACCCGCACCTATATTTTCGGCATGCCGACCTCTGAGCAGCAGCGTATCTGGGATATTGAAAAAGAAGCGCAGCTTGCAGCTTTTGCAGCGGCTAAAATCGGTGCAACCTGCGGCTCCGTGGATGATGCAGCACGGGCAGTACTGGAGCGCCACGGTCTGGGGCCGGATTATCAATTGCCGGGTCTGCCACACCGTACCGGTCACGGCATTGGCATGACCATTCACGAGGCACCTTATCTGGTGCGCGGGAATAAGACTGTTTTACAGGCAGGTATGTGCGTTTCCAACGAGCCGATGATTGTTGTGCCGGAAAAATTCGGTATCCGTCTGGAAGATC